>NZ_JADBJH010000009.1:0-100675 GCF_014892335.1 Campylobacter sp. 7477a | reverse complement strand
CTACTTCTTACATTGGTTTGTAGAAGGGTCTAAAATACACGCATATCCAGTGTTTTGATGCACTAATATACTAACCGTTGAACTTCCATCTGATAAATTTATCCTGCAACTATCTTTTAAAAGCCTATCATATCCCCTTGCTGATCCGCCGCCATTAGTAGTACTTACTGTGCGCATAGGTCTTCCTAGCTCATCAAAAGATATAGTTTGCGATCTATTTCTTCCGCAACTACCTTCAAGCGTAACATTTGTTACTCCATATCTCTTTCCTATGTTTAAGGACTGGTCGACTTTTTTACAAGCCACTTTAGAAATACCTTGCCAACCTGCGCTTAAAAGATGTCCGTTTTTTATTATATTACTAGCTGCTTCCGACACGGAATTTAAATTCCCGGTTCCATCCTTTGCTATGTCATGATATATATGATATTTCCAACTTGATTTATTTTTCTTGTCAATATTGCAATTGGTTACAGAGGTATTATTAAAAGTTAAATTCCAGCGTTTTTTATACCACTCTTTTTGTGGATCGCCTTTGCTGTCAAATTTAAATTTATCATCTTGCAAAGCCAAATGTTGTGCGTATCTTATGTGTGTAATTATCTGTTCGGCTGCCTCGCGTAAATTATCACGCTTAACTCTAGGCACAGCAAGAGCCGCTAAGATACCGGCTATAACTATAACCAAAACAAGTTCGATCATGGTAAAGGCTCTTTTACTTGCCAACTGCATCTCTTTCTCTTATATCAAATGCAGCTATAGTTTTATCAAAAATTTTAATCTTCACATCTGCAAATTTATAATCACGCGAATTTAAAAGAATTGTATCGCTGCTATTGCTTACATTAATATTATAAAACTTAAGTCTTAAGGTCAATTTGCTATCTTCGGTATAAATTTGATCCAAACCCATCTCTTTGAGCCTATTTGCAAGATCTCTAGCAACATCAAATTTATAAACAAAATGATTATTTGGCTCATCTATAAATTTATAAGCAATTTGGTTGAAAATCAAAAATAGCCAGTTTAATCCCAAAAACACAAGGATAAGTGCAGTTATCAGCCTGTAAATTCTGCGAAATTGCGGTAAACGAACGCGGTATGAATTAAAAAACACCCTAACCATAAGCGGTGTTGCAATGATACAAAAAGGCAAAAATTCTTCCAGTTCAAGCTTTTGACGAACAGAAACAACCATGCAAAAACAAAACGAACAGATACAAACGAACCACAAAAGATCCTTTTTCTCTTTTATCCAAATTCTATAAAGAGTATAGACAAAAAAGATAAAAACAAATGGTGAAAAAACTGCAGCAAAGACCCCAAACGTATCCACAAAGTGTCCGCTTGGCCTGCCCCTGGTGTCAAAACCAAAAACATATAAACTAGCCAAAAAAAACAAAGCTCCAACCCATGACAAAAAGGCGTTTTTTCTATATAAACCGTATATAAAAAATGCCAAGTAAAGTATCAAAAAGTCGCCGTCTATAAAAAACGAAGCAAAAAATAATACATAAAAAATTCTGTTATATCCGGCATGAAAAGCATAAAGTATGGCAAGTGTTAGAAATATACAAAGCCCTGCATTATTTAACACCAAAGCACTAGCAAGCGTGCCAGGAAGTAGCATAAAAAGTAAGGTGCATATAATGCGATCCGGCTCAAATTTGAGATAAAATTTACTTAATTTATAAAGCAAAACGACACTTGATGCGTGTAAAATAATCATTGGAAGGCGCAAAGCAAGATCGTTTTGTCCAAAAATGGCACAACTTGCGCGAACTAAATATCCTATAATCTCATTACTTTGAAAAAAAAGTCTTGCCTCATAATAACTAATGCTTAAATTTAATCCACAATACAACAACAAAGCAAGCTCAAATAGGCAGATTATAAATAAATTTCTAACCCTGGACGAACTTTCGTAAAATCTCATGCAGTTTTCTCTTTTTTAATGTCGTTAAAATACAAAATAGCCATAAAGATTATAGCTGCTAAAAGCATGAATGTCAAAAGTAGTAAAAATGCACTCCATCCTCCATTTTGATAAATAAAACTAGGGGCAAAGCTGCCAAGTGCACCGCCGGTATAGTAAAAGCTCACATAAAACCCATTCGTCATGGCTTTATACTGCTTTGCTCTGGCGTTTATGGTGCTTGAAGCCACAGAATGCGCTATAAAATTTCCTATACAAACAACAACCATCGCCGTAAATAAAACGATATAGTTATCAGACCAAAACATAAAAATACTTAGGATAAAGATCAATATGCCGATAAGAACCGCTAAAAAAGGGTTTTTAAAAAATTTGACGATGTTTTTAACATTAAACGCTATCAAAACTCCCACAACATAACCAAGATACATCATGCCCGTTTTTGAACCGCTAAAATTTTCACCAAGACTCATCATGTAAAACGGAACAAAACTAAGTATGGCTTGAAAAGAGAAAAATACAAAAAATATCGAGGCGCAAATGTAAAAATTATGCTTTATCTTAAAAACCTCTTTAGCATCATGCAAGGTAGGCTTTATCGAATTTATGCTGCCGTCTTGAGATATTTTCTGTATCGCAAAAGCTAGCATGAGAAGAGAAATTCCAAGCGCAAGAAAGAAAAATCTCCAGCCAAAAATATCGGTAAAAAGCCCGGATAAAAACCTCGCTATAAATCCACCGATAATAGTAACCCCGACATATCTGCCGATATTTTGCCCTACTTCGCCGCTTGGGCTGTTTTGCGCGATATAGCTCATTATGCCTGTAAGTGCGGCAGGAGCGATAAGTCCTTGAATTCCTCGTATAAAAATGAGCAAATAATAACCGCTTGAAAGAGCAAATAAAATTTCTAAAATTCCAAATGATAAAAAGGCATAAAACAAAACGTTTTTTATGGAAAATTTCTCCAAAAAATATCCATAAACTATAGAAGCAACGGCAAGTGGAGCCAAAAAAGATGTTGTAAAAAGTGATGCTTGAAAACGTGAAATTTCAAGCATCTTTTCAAAGAGCGGCTGGATAGGTTGTGTGGCATACATGACGCACATCGCAAGAATTGCGGCTACATACATCAAGTAAAGATTCGCTCGTGCCACAAGTTTAGTCCACTAAATATGTATATCCCAGAAAAACTCGACCCACTCCGTCGCTTCTTTGACTCTATAATCAGGCAATAAAAGTGCCTTTTGTTTATAAAAAACAGTAGCGATTTTAATCTCCAAATCAGGATAGATTTTAAGCAATTCTCGCTTTATCTCAACCATGCTTTCGCCACTATCGATAATATCATCTACTAATAAAATTTTCTTATATCCGGTAAGGTTTGGGATATTAAAGATGTCGATAGTGTCTAGTTTATTTGTATTGTCATAGTGAATGGAATTTAGTGTAAATAAATTTCTGTTTTCAAGCGCAACTGCTAACGAGTGACCTAAAGTAAGTCCACCGCGTGCTATAGCCAGTATGACTTCAGGCTTAAACTCATCGTTTATTTGTTTTGCCATTTTTTGCACATCAAGTGCAAATTCCTCATAAGAATAAAACATAAATTTCCTTTTTTAATGAACTAAAAATATAATAAAACTAATAAAGGCAAGAACTATCACGCCAAGACTGATATCTTCAAATTCTCGCTTTAACAACTTAACTATCAAATACGCTATAAAACCAAAAGCCAAACCATTTGTGATCGAATACGTAAGTGGCATCAAAACAACGATAAAAAATGTCGCTATACTAACAGCCGTATCTTTAAAATTTACCGTTCCAAGCTCAGTAAACATAAGCACGCCGACCATTACAAGTACCGGATATATCGCATTTGCAGGTATAGCCTTAAACAACGGTAGCATAAAAAGCGTAAGGATGAAAAACGAACCACAAAAAACAGCCGTAAGACCGGTTCTGCCGCCCTGCTCAACTCCACTTGTGCTTTCTACAAAAGATGTTGTTGTACTAACTCCTATCATAGAGCCAACAACGGTAGCAACAGCATCTGCTTCTAATGTTTTTTCAAGTTTTTCAACACCGTCTTTTTTGCTCTCATCAAACATTCCAACACGCGTACCAATGCCTGTCAATGTACCGACTGAGTCAAATAGATCCGTAACAAAAAACACCACAATAACCGGCAAAAACGCTAATGTAAAATTCCCTGCTACATCAAAAAATACACTCTTTATATCAAGCTCTAAAAATATCGGAGCCATAGACGCGGGAAGTGAAATAAACTCGCTAGGATAAGGTGAGATACCTACTGCCCATGCCAAAGCAGATGTTAAAAATACCGCCAAGATAAAAGCACCTCTTATCTTCCAAGCCCAAAAAGCCACGACAAAAAATATCCCGGCGATACCTAAAAGCACTTGCGGATCTTTTAAATTTCCAAGTCCTACAAGAACCACGTCACTGTTTACTACAATACCCATTTGCTGAAGACCGATAAAGCTTATAAACGTTCCGATACCGGCGCTTATAGCACGGCGAAGATCAAGAGGAATGGACTTTATAACCCAGATTCTAAAATTTGTAAAAGACAAAACAACAAAGATGATACCTGATAAAAAAACTACTCCAAGGGCTGTTTGCCATGCCATGCCCATGCCGATAACTAGTCCAAAGGTAAAATAAGCATTTAAGCCCATGCCTACGCTCATAGCAACAGGAGTGTTTGCCCAAAGTCCGTTTAATATAGTTGAAAATATCGTAATGAGCGCGGTCGCGGTAATAAGTGCATCCATGGGAAGCCCTGCTTTGCTCATAATGATAGCATTAACAGGCACGATATACATCATAGCAAGAAATGTCGTAAGCCCCGCACTAAATTCTTGCCTTACACTTGTGTTATTTTGCGCTAGTTTAAAAAAGTCCAATGTAAGCTCCTTTTTTGTGATTAGTAAGTTTTTATTTCGTTATATAAGCTATCGCGCTCAACAGGGATAAAGCCCGAAGTCTTTATCAAGTCGCAAAAAGTTTTTAAAGTAACCCCATGCGCGCTTGCGGCTCCAGCAGCACTTTGAATACTCTCTTTTTGTATAGTGCCGTCAAGATCATCAGCTCCAAATTCCTGAGCTATCATGGCCAAATTTAATGTCGAAGTAGCCCAGTAAGCCTTGATGTGAGGCATATTATCAAGCACCAAACGAGAGATCGCCATTGTTTTTAAAATTTCAACCGAACCCAAAAATTTCACGTCTTTAAGATAGTTGTTTTCCCTTTGATACACAAGCGGTATAAATGCATTAAATCCACCCGTAATATCTTGCAAATCACGAATTCTAAGCATATGATCGATACGGTCAGCCCTGCTTTCTATATGACCAAACAACATCGTAGCGTTGCTTTCTTTGCCTTTTTCGTGCCATTTTTTATGAATTTCAAGCCAATTTTGGCTACTTACTTTTCCTTTGCAAATTTTAGCCCTAACATCTTCGGCAAAAATTTCAGCCCCGCCCCCAGGCATGCTGTCTACGCCGTATTCAAGCATCTTTTCTATAACCTCATCGTAGCTAAGGGAGTAATGGCGTGATAAAAAGTCTATTTCAGCCGCAGTCATCGCTTTGACATGGATAGTTGGGTGTTTTGACTTAATCTTCTTAAAAATTTCTAAATACCACTGCCAGCCGCTTTGTGCGTTATGAGCTGAAACGATATGTATCTCTTTGGCTCCATTTTTAACGCTCTCGTCTACGATTTGCATTATCTCTTCGTGGCTCATTTTATAAGGATTTGGATTTTTGCGATGCGCGGAAAATGCACAAAATTTACAGACGTCAGCACAGATATTTGTAGGATTTATATGGCGATTTATGTTAAAAAAGACCTTTTTACCGTGCATTTGACGCCTTTTAGCATCAGCAAATTTTGCTAAATCAAATAGATCAAGTTCATAAAGTCCAAGCGCTTCCTCGGCGTTTATACGATCGCCGGACTCAAGTTTTTTAATCAAATTCATTATTATTTCTTTTCCTAAAGCTTAAACTAGTTTGGTGATTATATGAAAATAAAGCTTTGTTTTTGCAAAAATTTAATATCATTAGCGCTTACAAATTTTAAAGAGAGCTTTAGTTTATGTATAGTATCGAGGATATAAAACAAAATAAATTAATAATCAAGGCAGATGAGACCTTTGCTCAGTCACGTCAGAAAATGACAAAATTTTTCCAGAAAAACCAAGGTAGAAATTTTGTAAATTTTTTGATAAAAGAAAATGACGACTTTATAAAAACATACCTAAATGCACTGGTAAAAGAGTATTTTGGCGACTTTGCGCCTGAAACAGATGCATTTAGTCTTAGTATTTTAGCTACAAACAAATACGCCCAAGGCTTGGTTTCGGTTGATTCCGCTTTTGAAATTTTAATTGTTTATAAAAATATTCGCGGATATAACATCAAAAATTTTATCAAAACTTTCATCGAACTACTCCACTCTTCTTCTATAAATTTACAGATAAAAACGATAGAAATAGATGAACTTTTTTTACATTACAAAGACGATATAAAGGTAAAAAGTGAAATTTCATGGGTAAGATATATCTGTGGCTCAAAAAGTATCTACAGGATGGCAAAAACCCAAATTCAACTTGCAAAAGAGCACAATAAACTTGAGTTTTTAAGCTATCATTTAAAGCCGTTTTTACCGTTTGAAAACATAAAATACTTAGAGCAAGAGCCAAATCTAAAAACAGGCTTTGGCGGAAGTGATGAAATTTGGCACTTAAACTGCATACTAAACTGCCTTGACAGCGAGGTTTCGATAAGAACTCAAGCTCTTAAGTTTATGGACGAGAAAGAAATTAGCGAGTTTAATCTAAACACCGACTTTTTAATGAGCCTAAAATCAGCTCTAAATTTAACCAAAAACTCCGATACCTTTATCGCTTCAAGCGTAGACGAAGTGACAAATTTAATGCAAACCAAGTCCAAAAAGACACAAGATACCGATAGTATAATAAGCCAAAAAATGCTTAGCAATATGAACAATATCGCGATATACTCACGCTTTTTGGCAGCGTCGCTTTGCAGACCTATGTTTAAAAGCGAGCTAAATTTCACTCAAAGAAGAGCCGCAAGACTTTCAAACGGACTATATCAGATACAAAACATAGTCTATACGCCAACGCACAAAAAACCAGTTGGTATAAACAAGCTCATAAAAGAACTTTTATCCCTAAAAGATATAGACTATAAATTTGATATAAGCACTATTTTCTACATCAAAAGGGCGATCATAACAAAACCTGAGCTAGAAAAAGCGATAATGAATTTTAAAAAGATATTTGCAAGAAACAATACCTATTGTATCTTAAAAGCCTTGCTTGACGCCCAGATCATCCAAATTTTAGTAAAACCGATGGAGCACATATCGCAACTTGCACAATACGACGGTTATCACAACTTTACCGTTGATGAACACAGCGTTCTTAGTGTCAAATACCTTGAAAACATAAAAGATAAATTTATAAAAAATTTATACAGCGAGCTTTGTGCCGAAGGTCGCATAATGCTCAAAATGGTCACTTTAATGCATGATGTCGGCAAGGGTGTAAGTGGCGATCACAGCGTAGTTGGCTCAAATATCTTCCGCGCATACGCAAACAAGCTAGAGCTTAGCGCAAAAGCGACAAACACGGGTGTCACACTGATAAAGTATCATACTCTAATGAGCAACATCGCAAACAGAGAGGACATCTACTCGCAACGCGTGATATTTGGCTTCATATCAAAGCTAGCAGAAAAGCAAAATTTAAAGCTTCTTTACATTCTTAGTTACTGTGTCATAAATGCCACTAGCGAAACACTTTACACCCCATACACGGCAAAGCTACTCAAAAAACTATACGACCTATCATACGAGAGCTTTGACGATGAGACGCTACTTGATGAAGCAACAAGGCGTGTAAAAAAAGAACATAGTATAAAAAGAAACGAGGAATTTGAAAGGCTTGATGATGCTATAAAAGCAAAACTACTTAAAATTTCATCAAATTTATTATTTGCAAAACATAGTGTGGTCGATATCATAAACATAGCAAAACGTGCGTATAACCTAACATCAACTCAAATGGACGTCTTAAACAACCAAAGCTTAAGTGTAAAAATCATCTCAAACGAAAATTTAAATTTATCCGCCCTACTTGCAGTTTTGGCTGCTTACGATCTTGCATATATGGAAATTTATGAGTTGTTTGACGATAAATTTTTCATCCGCTTGGAATTTAACAAAAATGTAAAAAATAGCGAACTCTTAAATTTAAAAGTAAAGGCAGATGAGGCACTTCATAGTAATGAAAACATCAAGCTTGAATCCCCTAAGATAAGCCGCGATGAGATAACTTTTGACATAAACCACTCAAACGAATACGCAAGGTTCAATATAAACGCCAAAGATCAAAGAGGGTTAATGGCATACGTGATGAGTGTATTTGGCAAAATGAACTTTAAGATCACAAGCGCAAAGGTGCAAACTATCAAAAATCGCACACGCAACCTTTTCCTAATAGAAAAAAACGATGAGCTGTGTTATAATGCCGAAAAAATTTTAAAACTATTAATAAGCGAGTAAAATATGTGTGGAATAGTAGGATATATCGGAAAAGACGAAAAAAGAAATATAATCATAGACGGACTTAGAGAGCTTGAATATCGCGGATATGATAGCGCGGGCATGGCTGTCATGAGCCAGGATGAGATAAGCTATTTTAAGGCTGTTGGCAAGCTTGATAATCTAGCCGACAAGACCAAAGATTTTAGCTCAAGCGGTCTTGGTGTAGCTATAGGTCACACAAGATGGGCTACACATGGCAAACCAACCGAGATCAACGCTCACCCGCACCTTGGCGAGCACTCTTTTGTTGTTCATAACGGCATTATTGAAAATTACAAAGAGTTAAAAGAAGAGCTTGAGGGCAAAGGCGTAAAATTTCTAAGTCAAACGGATACCGAGGTCATAGTTCATCTTTTTGAAGAGAACTTAAAACATATAAAAGATCCTTTCAAAGCCTACGAAGCAACAATCGCAAGACTTCACGGAGCTTACGCCACGCTACTTATAACCAAAACAGCGCCAAATAAAATTTTCTTTGCCAAAGTTGCTGCACCTCTTGCCATCGGCAAAAACGATAAAAACGAAATTTACTTTGCCTCTTCGGATGCTCCGTTAATCGGCGTTGCAAAAGAGGTTTCATATCTTGACGATAAAGCTTACGGTGTAGTAAGTATAGATAGTATTGAAATTTACAAAGACGGAAAAAAGATAACTCCACACTTTTCAACACTACCAAAAGATAGAAGTTATGCCCAAAAAGAGGGTTATAGATTTTTCATGGAAAAGGAAATTTACGAGCAAAATACCGTTGTTTCCGAAGCCATAATGGGACGCGTTAAAAACGGTAAAATTTGTCTTGAAAATTTAACCGATGAATATCTAAAAAATATCGACGACATCGTGCTTTGCGCTTGTGGCACAAGCTATCATGCGGCACTTACCGCAAGCTATCTTTTTGAGCGTTTAGCAGACGTTAGGGTTAAGGTCGAATTTGCCAGCGAATTTAGATACCGCAAGCCTAAGCTTAACACAAATTCTCTATTTATCGTTATCTCTCAAAGCGGCGAAACAGCCGACACACTTGAAGCTTTAAAGATCGCAAAAGAGGCTGGACTTAAAACCTTAGCGATATGTAATGTTGATAACTCGTCTATCGTGCGTCTTGCCGACACAACTCTTCTAACTAGAGCCGGCATAGAAAAAGGCGTGGCTAGCACAAAGGCGTTCGCAACACAGATCGTTTTACTTTGGATGCTTGTTTTGCAAATGGCAAGCGCAAAAAAAAGCATAAGCCAAAGCGAGCTTGATACTGAAATTTCAACCTTACTTCATATACCTCAAATTTTAAATATCGACAATAGCTTGCAAGAGCGTATTCACCGTCTTGCAAAACATTATCTGCATGGACATGGATTTTTCTTTATCGGAAGAGATATATTCTATCCGCTAGCTCTTGAAGGGGCATTAAAACTAAAAGAAATTTCATATCTACACGCGGAGGGTTATCCTGCAGGAGAGATGAAACATGGCCCTATAGCACTTGCCGATGATAGGCTATTTACTATCGCACTAATGCCTCAAACAACGCTTTATGAAAAGACAAAAAGCAATGTTGAAGAGCTTGCAGCAAGGGATGCCTACATACTAGCCATAAGCCCAAATGAGTTTGAGCTAAGCGATGATTTTATAAAAACAAGCAAGCAAGAACACCCTATGAGCGAGTTTTTTGAAATGATGATAATACTTCAAATTTTTGCTCTTGAAATTTCAATAAGACTTGGCAACAACGTAGACATGCCAAGAAACCTAGCAAAAAGCGTAACCGTAGAATAACTTCATATCTTGCCTGACCACAGATCAAAGCGATAAAAAACGCTTTGATTTTAGTCAGGGCAGACTCTAAATTTTAAAACTAACCTAAAATTTCGACCAAGCGAGACCTTGTCTCCTCACCCCATTCGCTTGCACTTATCACGCCGTCAACATCGCAAAGCTTTGCTTCATTTACCATGCAGTATTCGCTAAGTGCATTTTTGTATCCGCCTCTTATGCAAGCCTCTTTACCGATTAAAAATCCGGCTCCGCCAAATACCAATGCTCCAAGGTCAAAACACATCTTTATTCTAGCGCTAGAGCCACTCCTGACCCATGATAAAAAAATTTCATCATACCTTAGACTAAGTGCTCCGATACCGTCAGGAACAACCATCATATCTATACCATAAAGACTTTCTCCATAAATTTCAGGATGAAGCCTTATCCCGCTTTCATCAATAATCTCGGCTTTAAAAGCATAAGTTTTTACACTTATTTTTTCAAAAGTGCGTAAAAAACTATGTATCTGAGCAAAATTTAGCAAATTTACCTTGTCATATAACAAAATACCAACTTTCATCTCTATCCTTTATCAAAAATCTCAGCTAAATTTTAATGAAGCGCCTCATTTAACTTTATTGCTCTTTTACTTGCACTAGCGGTGATTTGTCCTGTTTGACTATTCTGACGGAAGTGAAGTCCACTTACTCCAGATAGCTCAAGACCTTTATAAATTTCTTTTTCAAATTTAAACTCAGGATTTATCAGGGCTAATTTACCGCGCTCTTCCTTGCTTATATACACTTTCGTTCCTTCAAGCACAGCTATGCCTGCGTCTACAATGCACTTGTCTCCAAGAGGTATACCGGTAACCGAATTTGCACCAAGCAAGCAGTTTTTACCGATACTTACTGGGTTGCCATTTGTTCCGCTTAAGACGCCAAGTATGCTAGCTCCTCCACCGATATCGCTTCCCTCGCCAACCACCACCGAACTACTTACACGCCCTTCTATCATCACGCTTCCTGTAGTTCCCGCGTTAAAATTCACATACGCAGCTCCAGGCATAACGGTTGTTCCTGCGCTTATTAAAGCACCCATCCTAACCTTTGCACTATCAAGGATTCTCGTGTTATCACAAGGTATGATATGACTTAAATATCTTGGAAATTTATCTACGCTAACTATTGTAGGATACTCACCGTTCATCTTTAAATTTACCTCGTTTTGACGTAACCATTCAAGCTCGATCGGTTTGCTGTTTGCATCCCAAGCGACATTTGGCAGCACACCAAATGCTCCATCAAGCACAAGACTTCTAAGTGGCGCTTTTTGTAAACTAAGCAGATAAAGTTTAAGGTAAACAACCTCTACACTTAACGGTTTTGTATCTTCAAATATAAAAACAACACGAAATTTACCAACATTTTTTTGCTCTTCAAGAGCGTGTTTTACATTATAAACCACCTCAACATTTTTATGTGTTTGCATCTCATCTTTAAACACACCAAGAAGTTTCCATGCTTTTTTTGCTGCTCTTTGGCTAAATTCCGCCACAAATTCACTGCCATTAAAATCAACACTTATCCCATCTTCGCTCAAAGCCCAGATAATAGCTGCCGCACTTAAAAAATTTTCCTTAAAACTTACGGCCGCATAGCTTGCTTGCAAGATCTTATCTTGATCTAGCTGGCCTTTATCGACCCTTGCGATACCAAAAGCGATCGGGTCTTTATAGCCTTTGCTTGCTCTTAGGGTTTCGCAAAATTCTTTAAATTCATTGGCTGTTTTTATTTCGATTTTTGACATTTTTGCTTCCTGATTTTTTAAAAGAGTTTAGCAAATTTTGTATAAAAGATTGATGATTGAAAAATGAGAGTAAAATTTAAATTTATATGAAAGAAAAATGGTAACAAAATTCTAAGTCAAGCAAATCCGGTGTCGACTTAGAATTTTAATTAGCTTAAAAGTATTATTTACTGCAAGCTGACTGTCCATCCATTACAGGCTGTATAGCAGAGTTATCGGCACCGCCGTCATTATTTATCTTTTCTATCTCTTCCCAAAGCTTTTTAGCTGCCTCTTCGTAGCGTTTTGCAGTTATGCTTTCAGGCTGATAAAAGCTTATAGGCTTACCGCTATCGCCACCTACACGCACTGCCGGCTCGATAGGAATTTCAGCTAAAATTTGAGTGTTATAATCTTTAGCTATAGCCTCTGTTGTGCCTTTGCCAAAGATATCATACTCTTTACCGTTATCAGGACAGATGAAACCGCTCATGTTTTCTACTATTCCTGCGATTGGGATATGTAGTTTTTCAAACATATCTAGTCCGCGTTTACTATCATCAAGTGCAACAACTTGAGGTGTAGTAACACATACTCCGGCAGTTACAGGCACGCTTTGAGCTAAAGTTAGTTGCGCATCACCGGTTCCTGGAGGCATATCTAAGAACAATATATCAAGCTCGCTCCAAAGCACGTCTTTTAGTAGCTGCTCGATCGCTTTCATTATCATAGAGCCACGCCAAATTAACGAAGCACCCTCTTCCATCAAAACACCCATACTCATCATCTCAACACCGTGACTAAGGATAGGCTTTAGTTTGTTGCCGATAACTTGCGGTTGAGTTTGTGTCTCGCCTAACATTCTAGGGATATTTGGACCGTAAATATCAGCATCTAAAATTCCCACTTTTTTACCAAGTTTAGCCATAGATATAGCTAGATTTAAAGTTGTGGTTGACTTGCCAACGCCGCCTTTACCAGAGCTAACCATGATGAAATTTTTTATCTGAGGTGCGATATTTTTACCGCTAACTGAGTTGCTTTTCTCATCAGGTATCTTTGGCTGAGCGATACGAATAATCGCCACATGCGGTGTTAAAACACGCTTAATATCCTCTTTTAGCTCTTTTACCATCTCAGGATTTGAGCTTACTATCTCAACGTCAACCTCTATCGGATCGCCCTCTTTAACGCTTTTTACAAAGCCAAAATCCACAATACTTTTTTCAAAGCCAGGATATATAACGCCTTTTAGGCGCTTTAAAATTTCCTCTTTATTTAACATTATTTTCCTCCGTTATCTTTCTTGAAATTTTATATGCACAAAATTTTGGACCACACATAGAACAAAAGTGCGCCTCTTTAAACACATCTTGAGGCAAGCTCTCGTCATGCAGCTCTCTTGCCTTATCAGGATCAAGCGCTAGTTCAAACTGCTTGTTCCAGTCAAAATTATATCTAGCATCGCTCATTGCATGATCGCGATCTATCGCTCCTGCTCTACCGCGAGCTATGTCGGCTGCGTGCGCTGCGATCTTATGGGCGATTATACCGTCTCTTACGTCAGCGGCATTTGGCAAGCCAAGATGCTCTTTTGGAGTAACATAACAAAGCATAGCTACACCATAAGATGCCGCCAAAGCCCCACCTATAGCACTTGTGATATGATCATATCCAGCACCTATATCAGTAACAAGTGGACCTAGCACATAAAACGGTGCATTATGACACCACTCTTGCTGAATTTTGACGTTGTATTCGATTTGATTTAACGGCACGTGTCCTGGACCTTCGACCATAACTTGCACGTTTTTATCCCATGCTCTAAGCGTAAGCTCGCCAAGTACCTTTAACTCGCTCAACTGCGCTTCATCAGTTGCATCATACAAGCAGCCTGGACGCAGACTATCTCCTAAAGAAAGAGCAACATCATACTTAGCGCAGATATCTAAAATTTGATCAAATGCCTCATAAAAAGGATTTTCTTTATGGTAGTGCATCATCCAAGTCGCCATAAGGCTTCCACCACGACTTACTATGCCCATTTTACGCTTTGATATAAGCGGCATAAATTTAAGTAAAAACCCGGCGTGTATCGTAAAATAGCTAACACCTTGTTTTGCCTGCCGCTCGATCACTTCAAGCATCGCTTCTATGGTCAAATTTTCTATCTCGCAAACATCATGTATGATCTGATACATCGGAACAGTGCCAAGAGGAACGTTGCAATTTTTAATTATCGCCGTTCTTATCTCGTCAAGATCGCCTCCCGTGCTTAAGTCCATAACCGTGTCTGCACCGTATTTTAGACAAATATCAAGCTTTTCAAGCTCGCCGTTTATATCACTAACAAGACTTGAATTGCCGATATTTGCATTTACTTTTGTTTTTGCGTCTATACCGATCGCCATCGGGATTAAATTTGTGTGATTTATATTTGCAGGTATTATCATGCGTCCTTTTGCTACACACTCTCTAACAAAGTCAGGCTCTAAACCCTCAACCTTTGCGACATGGTGCATTTCAGGCGTTATGACACCCTGTTTGGCGTAATACATCTGCGTTGGAGTAGCATCGTTTTTACGCTCTTTTATCCACTCTTTTCTCATGATTTTTCCTAAAATGAAATCGGATAATTTTACTGCATTTTAACTTCTGTTATGCTTTAACATAAATTTATGTCTATCTTTTCAAATTTACAAAGCAAAATTCAAGTTTTATAGATGTATAATATCGTAACATTTTGATGTTTATTTACATAAAATACTCTTTAAAACAACATGCTTTAAAGTTGTTTTATGTTTTATTTTTTGCCTTTTCTCACAAAAATCTTAATAATGTTTCTAAAAGAAACCAAAAATATCAAACAAAAGGCAAAGCAAGGAGATAGATTTGCTAGATATTACACTTATTATGCTTGGAGCCGGGGATTCTACGCGTTTTGGACTACCGGTAAAAAAACAATGGCTAAGAGTAGGTTCTGATCCGCTTTGGCTAGTGGCAACTAAAAATTTGAGTGGTTTTTACTCATTTAAAGATGTTATAGTTGTTAGTAAAGAGAGTGAGTATATGTCCTCTTTCGCGCCAAATTATAAATTTATAAATGGTGGACAAACTCGCCAAGAAAGCCTAAAAAACGCACTTTCACTAGTAAAAAGCGAATTTGTTTTAGTAAGCGATATAGCACGCCCGATGATACCAAAAGAGCTTTTTAATAAAATCATAGAAGGCGCGAAGCAAGCAGACTGCGTAGTTCCTGCACTTAAGATCGCAGACACTGCCTATCTTGGCGAAGAGGCTATCGATAGAGAGAGAGTAAAACTTATACAAACCCCTCAACTTTCGCGCACAAATTTACTAAAACAAGCGCTTGAAACAGATGTTACCTATACAGACGATAGCTCTGCTATAAGAGCGGTCGGCGGGTCTGTTTGGCATATTTTAGGAGATGAAAGAGCTAGAAAAATAACCACAAAAGAGGATCTTTCACGGCTTAACCTTGTCTCTCCTAGCCTTGAACAATTTGTCGGCACGGGATTTGACGTGCATGAGTTTGCAAAGGGCAGAGAGCTCTGGCTGTGCGGGGAAAAGCTTGAATTTGAACTAGGATTAAAGGCTCACAGCGACGGAGATGTAGCGCTTCATGCTTTAACAGATGCGATCTTGGGAGCTGCAGGGCTTGGCGACATAGGAGAGCTTTTTCCTGATACGGACGCAAATTTTAAAGACATAAGTTCGATGTTTTTGCTAAAAGAGGCTTATAAAAAAGTCCAAAGCGTTGGTTTTGAGCTTGTAAATGCAGACATAACGATAATGGCTGAAAAACCAAAAATTTCTAAATTTAAAAGAAAAATGGCGGAAAATATCGCGGTCGCTTTGAATTTAACACCAAATCGCATAAACGTAAAAGCAACTACCACCGAAAAACTTGGCTTTGTTGGACGTGGCGAAGGCATAGCCGTTATAGCAAGTGCGAGTTTAAAATATTATGACTGGACAAAAATATGAAAATTTTAATAGTAGAAAATGAAATTTACCTAGCAGGCTCTATCGCAAGTAAATTAGCTGACTTGGGTCACGAATGCGAGATAACAAATAACGTCAAAGACGCACTTAAATACGAAAATTTCGATGTTGTGCTACTTTCTACAGCACTTCCGGGGCAAGACTTCTACCCTGTGATAGATAAATTTAAAGATGCTATCATCATACTTCTTATCGCTTATATCAGTAATGATACCGTTTTAAAGCCGATACAAGCGGGAGCAAATGACTACATCCAAAAGCCTTTTATGCTTGAAGAACTCGTTAGAAAAATAAGGCATTTTGAAGAACACAAACGCATGAAAGCACTTTTACAAAGCTACGAAGACTACATACAATACACTCTTCGCAACTACAAAATAGACGACATAGACGTCAAAAAGGTAAAACTCCCTCTTTTAATACGCACGTCAAAAATACCTTATGCGGACAAATTTGTCCAGCTTTATATGAGCGAGATGAAGACCCCTTTTATCTTCTGTCCGGCAACTAAACTAGCCCAGATCGATAAAATTTTAAAACAAAATCCAAAAGAGCATCTTTATATCTCAAATTTTCAACTACTAAAAAATGACGAACAAGAGAGAATTTTATCGTTTTCATACAAAAAAAAGATAGTCATCTCAACAACAGACCTAGAGCTATCCGTGCCTTTTGATACGCTTGATATAGTAAATGAGGCGCAAGGATTTAGCGTGGATGAGATAGTAACTATCGACGAATACATAAGACACATTATAACCACATATCAGGATAGATTTCCAGATACGGAACTATCTAAAAAACTTGGAATTTCACGTAAATCACTTTGGGAGAAAAGAAAAAAATATGATATCCTCAAGAAAAAATAAAACTATAGCCATAAGCACCGAAGCGTTTGGAACGCTTGAACTTATCAAAAACAACATCATCTCAAATTTTAGCTCTTTTATGGACTATGATCAGATAAAAACAACGAACAAATACGGTTTTTTCGAGGGTGAGCCGATGCCTTACTCTTTTGGATTTGCCCCATTTGGCGATGAAAATCAAGCAGTCGTAAAAAGCTTAAAACAAGGAGAGAGAGTAAATTTATCGCTAAAAGGTGAGATAATCGGGCATGTGGATGCAGATAAAATTTTTAAACTAGATAAACAAACAAGTGAAAAAAATATATTTTTAGCTAATGAATCAACAAGTGTCCATCAGATGAGGCTTGGAGAATACGCCCTAAGCGGAGAATTTGAAATTTATGACCAAGAGCTAAAAAAGACAAAACAACGCCTTCAAAAGGTCATTAAAGAAACGGATGCAAAGAGGATAACTGCGCTTTTCCTTACTGCTGATCCATTTAACCGAGCACATGAGCGCCTAGTGAGAATGACAATAGATAAAACCGACTTGGTTATTGTGTTTTTAGTAAGAACAACGCAAGATAGTCATATAAACTACGACTTGCGCAAAGAGGTGCTTGAGTATTTTAACCAAAACTACTTACCGTCAAACAGGATTTTTATATTTCCGTTAAGAAACACAACCCTTTTTAGTTCACATAAAAATCCAACACTTGAGTATATAACTGCTCACCATTTAGGAGCAGACAAGCTAGTTATCGGGCAAAATCACACAGGCATAGGTATGTTTTTTGATCAAAACGAAGCCCATACTATACTTGATAAATACAAAGACGCTTTAAAGATGGATATCATCATCTTACCGGAACTTGTTTACTGCAACAAGTGCAAAACTCTTGTAAGCACAAAAACATGCCCGCATGGTGCACATCATCACATCAAATACCATCCAGACACTATAAAAACGCTACTTTTTCAAGGTATTTTGCCGCCTGCTATCTTGATACGCCCGGATATATCGGCGCTTATTTTGTCACAAATTTTACCGGATAGGTTTAAAGATATTCAAAAACTATGCGATGATTTATTTCCAAATTCAGGTCTTCTTGAAAAACGCAGCGATCGCGACTTTTATGAAGAGTTAATGAAACTTTATCAAACATCATCAATGACTTAAGGACGATACATGCAAAAATTATTTTTGACATTTTTTGGAACTGGGCTTCTACCAAAAGCTCCTGGGACTTGGGGTTCGCTAGCCGGTATGGTTTGCGCATATATAATTCTTGCGTATTTTTCTTCTACGACGCTGTTTTTAGCTAGTATTTTGCTGTTTTTGCTTGGCGTAAGCGCAGTGGAAAGCTATGAAAAAATAACCGGTGAACACGATAGTTCACATATCGTTATAGATGAAGTTGCAGGTGTATTTTTAGCGATAGCTATTAGTGGAGCTACGTTTGCTCAAATTTTGCTATCGTTTTTATTTTTTAGACTACTTGACATCAAAAAGCCGTCTATTATCGGACGTATAGACAGAAATGTCAAAGGCGGACTTGGCGTTATGGGAGATGATATGGTTGCTGGATTTTTCGCGGGACTTATGAGTGCGATAGCTTATGGGGTATGCCTAAAATTTGGTATAAATTTGATCTAAGCTCGTTAAGATACGAGCTTTTATCTCGCTCTATTTTTTCTATTCTCTACGCCTTGGCTTTCATACTCCTCTATCTCGACGACATACTCGGGATTTTTCTTCTTAAGCCCGGCGTTTAATGCGGTTATTATCTTAGCATCGGCATTTTTATGACTACATATAAGAAGAACCAAATTTAAATATATTCCCGCTTCTTGAGGCGCTTTTCCGTTTTGTTTTTGTGGAAATTTAAACTCTTCTATAAATTGACTTACAACCATAGCTAGATCATCTTTGCTCTTTTTGCTATCAGAAGCTATACTGATAAGATCTTTTATGCTAGTCTCTTTTTTGGGAGTTGCTTGCTTTGCGGACTTAGGAGCCACTTTATGTTCTATGTCGTCATTTTTTATAAATTTGATCAAAACCATCATAAGCACGATAATAGCGATTAAAAAAATCGCTATTATAACAAGCAAAAACGTGCTTTGTGTGCCCATGTTAAAGTCTTGAACAGATATTACGTTTTGGATACGCTAGAAGCGTAATCGCCACCATAACACCTATCATGATCCAAATAAAATCCGGTACCGGCAACGGATCTCCTGCTGCATACGAGTGCATACCCGCCAAGTAGAAATTCACGCCAAAATACGTCATAAGTATCGCCCAGTATGCAAAAAACGATGCAACAGCAAAGGCGTATTGGTTATTAAGCTTTGGTATAAATCTAATATGTAAAACTGCCGCATAAACCAGTATCGACACAAGAGCCCAGGTCTCTTTACTATCCCAACCCCAGTATCTACCCCAGCTTTCATTTGCCCAAACACCGCCTAAAAAGTTTCCTAAAGTTAGCAAGCTAAGACCAAGTATCATCGCCATCTCATTTATACGAGTAGCCTCTGTAATGTTGCGTGAAATTTCTTCGTTTGGTTTTTTCTTGCTTTGCATGATGATAAGTATAAGCACAAAACCGCCAAGCAATGCACAAAGCCCTAAAAATCCATAACTAGCTGTAATAATAGAAACATGGATTGTTAGCCAGTAGCTTTGAAGAACAGGCACAAGCGTTGTTATCTGTGGGTCCATCCAGCTTAAATGTGCAACAAAAAGCGTAACACCGGCAAGTATAGATGTAAGCGCGATAGCTATCGGGCTACGTTTTGAAAACACTATACCAGAAAGACCAAGCGCCCAAGCGATATATACCATAGACTCATAGGCATTACTCCAAGGAGCGTGTTCTGCGATATACCAGCGAAGCCCAAGACCAACGGTATGAACTGCAAATGCAAGTAAATTTATACCATATATCACCTTAACGATCTTGTCGATATTTAGCTTTGGAGCTAACATTTTTATAAACACAAACAGCAACAACACTAAGCCGGCTAGTAAATATATCGGTGTTAAGCGATCAAAAACTTGCAGCTTGTTAAACAAAAGCTCGGTTTCTATCTTTTGCTTTGCAGGCATTATTTGTGAACCGTAGTTGTTTTGATACTCAAAAATTTTATCCAAAGCCTTATCCGCTTCACTCCATTCTTGAGTTTTTACCGCATTATCAACTGCTGTAAAATAATCCCTCATCATGCCTATAACCAAATTTCCCTCTTCAGGAGAAAAATACATCATTGCCGATGCAGGAGAGTACCAAGTGTTTGATGGATCATCTTGTTTTGGAAAAATTTTAAATATCTCTCCTATAAACATCATATAAAAGACATTTAGCCTTTCATCTATCTTGATCACATCTTTATCAAAAGTGCCACGCGAGCCAGGGTGTTTACGGTTAGCTTGCTCGGCAAATTTAGTAAGCTTATACTCGCTTCTGCCATCTTTACCTGGTTTAAAAAAGTCGTTAAAACTAGCGTATTTTGCATTTTCAGATACTCCCAAAACCTTTTTTAACTCGCTGCTTGACCCAAGTGCGATCACAAATTCATTACGCCAAAACTCCGGCATAACCATTATGGAAAGCGCTGCTTGGTTTGAGTCAAGTGAACCGATACGATCTTTTCTGTGAAATTTGTTTAATACTTCTTTACTAAGCGTATCAAAAGGTTTCATCCTGCCGTCAGGACTTTGCACGATAAGCCTTGAAAGCTTTTTGGCATGCTCTGGACTTATACGAGGCAAGAAGTCGTCAGCCGCTTTTAGCTGAGTTAAATTTAAAGCAAAAAGCCCGATCACAAGGAAGCTTGCTACTTTTTTTACAGAGTCGTTATCTATCAGTTTTGCTAGCTTTCTAAATCTACTTGTAGGGTTTACTACATTTAAGAAAAATCCTATGCCAAGCAAAAAGTATCCGATATAAGTCGGGATCTTGCCGGGGTCTTTGTTTACTGATAGTATTGTTCCGCGCTCATCTTGATCATATGAGCTTTGGAAAAATCTATATCCATCATAATCTAAAACGTGATTCATATATATCCTATAATCAAAACTTGGACTATCTCCATCTTTAACGACAACTTCACTTGCATAGCTCATTGGGGAATTTGAGCCAGGGTATCTTTTTAATTCAAAATCTTTTAAATACAAACTAAAAGGAAGCTTTATCTGTTGAAGTCCCCAAGATGCGTTAAACTGCTGACCTGCGACTGTAGCTTTACTAGGCTCTATAAGGTTATAAAACAGTGGAATTTCTTTGCTCTCACCCTTATATGTTAAAAGCACGTTTACTACGTCAAATTCGCCGTTTTGATTTGCCATGAGCTTTCTTTTTGCCTTAGCTGAAATAAATTTAGATATAAAATTTACTCCCTCTATCGTGTATAAATTTTTCTCTTCAAACTCATTTACACTCTCTGGGCTAATCACACTTTTAGAACTATCTATCATTGAAATTTTACTTAACTCCATGCTTGAAGTAACGCTAAATTTTCCATTTTCTAGTTTAAAAAGAACAAATTTTTGATTAGATTTTGGCATTGTGTTAAATAAGAAGCTTATATCACCTGCAACGACTTCTTCGCCCTCAAGTAGATATACATCTTCTCTATTTTCATCATCAGAGATCGTTAGCTCTATAACGGCTCTTCCACCCTCATCGTCGACAAATCTATATGCGGCGCTTGGCAGATACTCTACAAATTTCATATTAGCACTATCTTGACCGATCTTGAGCTTTATATCAAAGCCGTTTGTTACTATGTCGTTAAATGAACGAGGTATCGAAGTAGTAACCTCTTGTCCATCAACCAACGAACTTAGACTTATGTATGTGCCTTTTGTTGTTACAATATTAGTTTGGGAATTTTCTCTAATATGCACATTGCCTTCAAATCCAAAATACCTAGTTATCCCTGCGCCTATAAGTATAACTATAAAACCTGCATGAAAAAGCAATGACGGGAGTTTTTTGACATTTAAAAGCTTATATTGATAAATATTGTAGGCTAAATTTATACCTAACAATAACTGCACAAATGCAAACCAACCAGCACCATATACATAAAACCATGCGGCTTCGGTACCAGACTTACTCTCAATAATGGTTGCCGCGCCACTTCCGATAGCAAAGATAATCATCAATACTATCGCTGAACTCATACTTAAAAAAACTGATTTAAAACCAAACATTAAATACCTTTGTTGTGTAATCACACAATTATATAATAAAATATTTAACGCAACCGTTAATTATATGGTTTTTTAGGGAGTTTGTGAGGAAGCTAAAGATATAGCGTAAAATTCATATAAATTTATTATAAATTTTACGCTCTTAAGGATTGGTTGTCAAAAAGCGAGCTACCGATAGATATTTTATCTTAAATAGCTGCCTTGTTTTTTCTCGGTAGAAACAGGTTTATTTTGTAGCTCCTCTTGCTCACTTAATGCATCTTTGCCTTTTAGGTATGCGATTATCGCTCCAAGATCTTGGTTGTTTACTATCTTGGCCTGTGTTTGCATAAGTAGTCTTCCACCCTTGCCAAATTCCGTATCACTTCTATATGAAATTATAGAGTCTTCTATATCCTGGGCACTTAAATTTTTAAGAGCCGTTGATCCATAAGGTCGTTTGTCTGCATTTTCACCGTGACAGCTCATGCACTGCTTTTCATACAGTTCTTTTCCTAAAGATGCGCTATATCTACCTTTGCGATCGACGCCGATTTTTACTATCCTGTTATCTTTGTATTTTCTAGGGTCTTCGTCGATGAAAACTTGAATTTTCTCATTTTTTTCATTGGCCTGTTTTGTTGCCATATCAGCAAGTTCTTTGCCAAACTCTCCATACGCTCTTATATAGTAAACTTCTGAAGCGCCAAATACACTTGCCGCAAAAACACACGCCAAAAAAGAAATTTTAAAAATTTTCATAAGCTTCCTTTTAAATGTCCTAAATTTAAAAATCCCAAGTTAGGGATACTAACTTGGGATTATATCATAAGCTTGTTAAATAAAGCTAAGTGAATTAGAATGAGTATCTAGCCTCAAATCTATATTTTTGAGAATCGCGATCAGATGCACCTTTTTCATCATAGTTAGCCCATGAGTAGAATGTGCTGAATTTTAGCTTTTTGTTGTATTGGTAAGCTACAGCAGGCATTACTTCTTGGTAATCTGTTTCATTACCTCCAGTGTATTTAACTGTACCAGCTACATAATCAACACTAAATTTAAATTTATCAATTCCATAACCTAGTTTAGCAAACCAGAAGTTACCTTTACCTTCAGCTAATGTATAATCACCAACTTTATCAGAGAATTGCTCAGCAACATCTATTAAAGAGCCTTGGTCTTCTAGGCTAAATGATGTCATGCCTTTGTTTTTAACATCATATCCGATATAACCAGCAGTTGCGCTAACGCCAAAGAATTCGCCAGATAACTCACCTGCATAGAATTTACCGTCATTATAATCAAAGCCTAGAGCTTTTCCTGCATTTTTAATATCTGAATTTGCATCAGAATTTACAAATTGACCTTTAAAGCCGATATTTACATCATTAGTAACATCAAAATCACCTGCTAGTTCAAGAGCAAGAAGGTCTGTTAGGTTTTCAAGAGAAGCATACCATAGTTGGAAACTAATAGGATCATAAGAACCGATAGCAGCTACACCATATAGGTTACCTGCATCATATTGCTCTAGTGTTCTGCCAGCAATAGGAGCTGGAAGCTTAGCTGTTACTGCTTCAAAATCATAAAGACCGCCATCACTCTCTTGCTTATCATTTTCAAGTCCATCAAATGCTATAGCAGCTAGAGTTAAGCCCTCTACATCTTTATTTAAAACCTTAACACCTGTGCCAATAGCATCATCAGTAAAGAATGTACCTAGAGTTTGTTTACCTGCTGTGATTGTAGTGTTAGCATAAGTATATCCTAGGTAAAATTGATGGATGCCTAGATTACTATCATTATTTACATTTGTTTTGTCTGTTCCAGTGTTTGTTCTGCCTGAATCGTCAGTCTTGTTATATCTAAGACCTATAACGCCAAAGAAGTTATCATCGATAGCCGCTTTGAAGTTAGCTATAAATTTAAACTGATGTCCTGCGCCAGTTGTGCTTCCAACTGCATCATCTGTAGTTTTATTTGTATAGCGGTATCTTGCCATACCTGAAACGTCTACATTTTTAATAGCCTCTTCAAGTGGAGTAGCAGAAGCAACGCTTGAGAAAGCACCTAAAGCAACCAAAGTAGCTAGACTAATTTTAGCTAATTTCATTTTCTAAGTCTCCTTTTAAGAAATATTGTGAAAGCCATTATAATACAGATTTTTTGATTTTAAGCTTAAAAAATCATAAAAATCTACGAATTTGTTACCGTGTATTTACCGTATATAGAGCAAATATGCTTTTGTTAAGAAAAAGGACTTGCTAATGTAATATGAAAATATGCAAAAAAATAATTTTATAAAAAGAATTATGACAAAAAAACATGAAAGATAAGGAAAGGGGCGAAGTTCCATCACAGCCCCTTAAAAGGAGTTCTAGTTTTGATTGCTTGGTGAAATTATAGTCAATGACGGTAAATCAACGGCTAATCAAAAAGATATATGCTCCTCTTTTGGTACTTCTATCTTTGTTTTTATATTTTTACGATTTGCATTGATTGTATTTTGCGGTTTTTTGATGCCTGAAATTTTTCCAGAAGAACTTCCTTCACGTATAAGAAGCATGCTCTCAAGGTTTCTGCCAAAAAATGTCGCGTAAACAAGATCGCCTTTGTCATAGTAGTATTTATTAGCACAAAAATTTGCGCTAGGTAACTTAGAATTTTTAGTGTCAACAGCAATGATAGTATAACAATATCCGCCATCTTCATAAGTAAGGTCTTTGATAAAACCTTTGATAGAACTTTTAGCAGGCTTTTGCACTACGATATTTTTTGGCTTAGATGGTTGTTTGTAAAAAAAGGAACAACCACCAAGAGCAAAAACTACAAAAATAGATATTAAAATTTTAAACATACAGACCCTTAAGCAGAAACATTTAGAACATTTCCACCAAGAGAAGCGATCTTTTCGTCGATAGAAGATAGGGCCTTATCGATAGTCTTTTGTGAAATTTCAGGCAAATTTCCACCCCATGCTTTTTGAACTTCATTGAAACCTCTTAAAATTCCTTCGCGACCGGCTTGAAGCTTTTCTAAATCATCGCCTGCAAAAGATAAAACAAAGCCTGAAAGTCTTTGCGCGGTATTTGTAATACCAAAAAAACCCTCTTCGCTCACTAGTGCACTTGCTTCATCTACATTTAACTTATCTATAGCTGTACCGTTATATCCGATGGAAGATAGGTCAAGTCCGCTTAAAATTTCAGATAAATTTGACGGCACGCCGGATATCACACCGCTTAATGCGCTTTGAGCGGAGGAGTTCGATGTTGTTTGGGCTGAAATTTGTGCTTGAAATTGTAAAAAATAACTATTTGAAAGCTCTTTTGCACTCATTGAAGAGAATTCTTTTAATTTCTCTTCATTGTTCTTGTTTAAAAGAGTATCTTGTTTTGTTTGTGTTTTTTCGCTTATCGTTGTTAAAATGCTTGAATTTAGGCTAACTTGCATATTTGCTCCTTTGCAATAATCTGCCACCAATATCGTCAAAAATGAAAATTTCTTTAGGTTTAAAAGGAAGAAAAAAGGGCGAAATTTTCGCCCTTGGGGTTTTATTTGCTTAAAGTTGCGTTAAGCATCCAAATTTCTTTTTCGTATTTTGCTATTTGCTCTTGAGCATAAGCTTGAGTTGTTGTATCGCCCTCGGCAACTTCGTCAAGGTCTTTAAATTCTTTTAAAAGATGTTTATACTCTGCTAAAACGATCTCCAAAACTTCTGTTGGAGTATAAGATGGTTTTGCTTCGTGTTTAATGCAAGTTAGTTTTGCCAACTCCTCAGCTTTAACAACAGCTGTACCGCCAAGCATGATAGCACGCTCTGCAACAGCATCGAAAATTTCGCTCATATCATCATATGCTTTTTCAGTGTATTCGTGAATGCTAAAAAACTGAATTCCTTTTACATTCCAGTGAAGATCGTGAAATTTAACATATAACGCGTTTGCGTCAGCCTGAATTTTATTTAGTCTTGCTATAACTTTTGACATTTTGTCTCCTTTTGTTAATTTGGCGTAATTTTAACACAGAATGCTTAATAATTATTAAATTAAATAATAAATTTTATTATTTAGGAAAATTTATCTTACTTTATAGTGAACACTTCCATTATAGCAAATATCTTCGGCTTTGACGTTATCATTTGTTAAAATTTCGCTTATTCCTTGTTTTTTATCTAGCTTGTCTTTATCAAACTCAACATCTTCTTGATATGCATAAACCATAGCAACAGTCGCAACCCCTTCGATCATCTCCATACGTCTAAAGGTTGCCACTTCGCCATTTACGTCGTCTGCGGTTACAACGGCTACGATTTTATCGTTTTTGTGAGCTATGATTTCTACATCTTTAAATTTACTAAGCTCGTTTAATACTAAATTTTTGTCTGCTTTTTCTTTTAAATTTATAACAACGCTTGAAATATTCATCTTACCTTCCAAAAATGTATGTTTTTCTCAAAAGCACTACTTAAAAGCATATCAGGAGAGATAAAGACTATACTATTTATCGTATTTTGAGGAGTTTGCAAACGCTTTACTTGCGTAAGAGAATTTGTATCAAAAACATAAATTTCACTCAAATCATCTTGAATATAAGCACCTGTTTTTGCGTCAGTGCTTAAAGCTATATCCATCACTGAAGTTTTTGCCTTTAGACGTCTTATCTCATTGCCCCGCAAAACAGCCACGCTCATATCAACGCCTGCAGTAAGCACAACGTTACCGTCATAGTCGATAGCATACATTGTATCTTTATGCACGTCTACAATTCTGCTCATATCCCTACTTTTAACATCGTAAAAGTAAATTTTACCTCCTTCGGTAGCTATAGCAACGGTTGTTTTGCTTGGATTTGCCTTCATATCAGCTAGAAGCGCGGTTGAAATTTTAAAGTCATGCTCACTCTTGCCGTTTTGTAAATTTATAATAGAAATTTCATTGCTGATAGTGCCTAAAATCGCTTCATTTTCACTTAGAAACAGAGCTTTTTTAGCAGATTCGCCAAGTTGGGAAACAAGCTTTATGCCGCTATCTTTTACAAGATAAAGCGAACGTTTATTAGAATTTGCTTCAGCCAAAACCAGCAAAGAACCATTTAGCTCATCTATGCTTAGGATATTTGGTCGCAAAATTTCATCATTTATATTTTTAATGTCGTCAAAAACAATACTTTGCTTAAAAGTGTCATTTTTTACATCATAAATTTCTATACTACCGCTATAAGTTGCGATATAAAGGTTGTCATTTACAAGCGTCATAGACATGACATTTGCTTGTGTTTGTATGGTCTTAAAGGGCAAATCCTCGCCAAAAACAAAGCCCAAAAACAGTAAAAAAACTAAAAATACTCTCATAAGCTCTCCATTTTAATCGAATGTTTGAAGCAAGCATTAATACACTCGCCACATGAGTTACAACGCTCGTTTATCATCGGACGAAAAACACCAAGAAAATCAATCGCCTTATACTTGCACGCATCTTGACAATTATAGCATATGACATCATTCCAAGCTAAGCAAGAATTTACTTGTATTGCTGTTTTTGCTCCGATATTTTGGCTAAATTTTAGATCTAGAACACTCTTTTTAACCGATTCGCAAGCTATAGCACACTCTTTACAAAAGTTGCAACCCCTATCCTTAACGTCAAAAATCACTCTTTGTCCGTCAAAACTAAGCAACTCTCTTGCACAAACACTAACGCAAGGTGCGTCGCAGCCCTCACAATCAAATTCACCGCTAAAATAAGGCGGAGTAATAAAGCGCGGCTGCTCCCCAACGGCAGTAACCGGCTTTAAAATTTTAGTAAATAGTGCGCGACGCTGCAACTATCTTACTCCCTCGTTTAAGATATCAAGTAAATTTGACTTAGCAGAGCCGTTGGCATCTCTAAATTCAGGAGTGAAGTTGTTTTTGATAGGCACTTTAACATCCGCTTGAGAAACGTGACAAGTTGTGCAGTTAAAGCGCTCGTCGTGCAAAATTCCCTTCAAGTCGGTTTTATTTCTTAAATCATACAAGTGTGAAGCAGGTATCGGTGTAGCTCCGCTATCTGCGGCAAATTCAGGCATATGACAGGTTACACACATGTTCATATCTTTAGTAATAGGCACTAAACCCTCTAAATCATGCGGAATAAACGGAGGTGCGTTTTCAAACGATCGGTCAAATTTCTTTGACATACCGGCAGGCTCTGCACTATAATTTATATCTCTAGCCGCGATATTGTCATTAGTAAGATCGCCTCTAAAACCCATATCGGTATCGCTTATGCTTTTGTTTGAAACCGCACAAGCACTTAAAATAAGCGCAAGTAGTGCGCCAAATGCTATAAATTTAAATTTCATCTTTCTTCCTTTAAATTTCTTATACTAAATTTCATCGCATCATCATTGCAAACATCAATACAGCGTCCACAACTTATGCACTCGCTATTTGTTACAAAACCGCTTTTATGCCCTACCATCGAAAGGACTTGCGGCTCGGGGCAAGCTTTTAGACATTTTGCACATTTGTTGCATTTGCTTAGGTCGTGACTGATACGAATTAGCGAAAATTTTGACAATAAAGCGTAAAACGCACCCAAAGGACAAATGTATCCACATATGCCTCTAGGTAAAACAAACATGTCAAAAACTATAATCACAAAGATCGCTGCTAATACAAAAATATCAAGATATATGATACCTCTTTGCACCATACCCACAAAACTTACACTCTCAAAAACAGGTAAAGAGAGCAAGGCTGAAAACACAAGAATTGCCAAAAGTAGGTAATATCTTGTGTTTTTAGGTAAATTTAAAAGCTTTGCGTCTTTATTAAAGCCTAGTTTTTCGCGTAGTTTTGCAGCCATATCCGTAAATAAATTTACAGGACAAACCCAAGCACAAAATGCACGTGGAGCAATAACAGCATATAAAATAGCCACAATCATAGCTCCAATAATCACACTCATACCGACACTTGCTCCTGCTAAAATAAGCTGTAGCAAAGCAAATGGATCAGCAAATGTGATCGCACCAAAAAGCGATGAGGCACTAAGATCACCCAAAAGCAACTTTAAACCATAATGGTTTGATACGATAAACGCAACTAAAATTAAAATTTGAGTAAGCCTTCTAAAAAGTAAAATTTTCATCACAGCTCCCCATCATTTAAATAATCTTTAGCTTTATTAATATCAAGCTTTATGTTTGTATCAACGCCCTCGAGTCGCTTCTCGTCACCTTCTACCCAACCTTTGACATAGTTTTGATCCACAGAGCCCATAACGATATCTCTAGGCATGATCTTAATGGCTGGATTTTGCGTAATGCAAACTCTTTCACATACTCCACAGCCTGTACAAACATCCATATCAACAACCGGTAGCAAAAATGCGTGTTTTGCGGTGCGTTCGTTTCGTCTGTACTCAAGTTTCAATGCCTTGTCTATAAGTGGACAATCACGATAACAGGCATCACAGCGGATACCCCAGTATGCGATACAGCTGTGAGTATCTATCATGGCAACGCCCATTCTTGCTTTATTGATGTCTAGCTCACCATTTGTGCTAACTAAAATTTTATCAAGTGCATTGGTCGGACAGGCTACCACGCAAGGTATATCCTCGCATAACTTGCAAGGAGTTTCACGCGGAGTAAAGTGTGGAGTGCCGTTTGCCACACCAGAGCTAAGCGTTGCTAGCTTTAACGTATCAAAAGGACATGCCTCAACGCAAAGCCCGCAACGTATACAGCTAGCTAAAAATTCGCTCTCATTTTTAGCTCCGGGCGGTCTAAGCAAAACTAGCTTATCCGCCTTTACAGCCTTTGTCCAAACAAAACTACCGGCAACAGCCAGCGCAACGGCTTTAAGTCCAAATTTTAGGACTTCTCTTCTATTTTGCACGACTAAGCCTTATAAACCTTAACGGCACATTTTTTATAATCCGTCTCTTTTGAGATAGGACAAGTCGCATCTAAACATACCTTGTTGATATACACGTTTTCATCAAAAAATGGTACATACACAAGTCCTACAGGCGGCTTGTTTCTACCATTTACATCAACACGTGCTTTGACTTTACCACGGCGGCTCTCTACCCATACTATCTCATTATCAAGAACGCCGATCTTTTTCGCATCATCTTCATGCATGTAGCAAAGCGCCTCAGGAACAGCACGATAAAGTTCAGGAACACGCATTGTCATAGTGCCGGTATGCCAATGTTCAAGCACCCTTCCCGTACATAGCCATAACGGATACTCTTTGCTTGGCATCTCACATGGATCCATATAAGGGCGGAAGAAAATTTTAGCTTTATTTGTTAGAGGAGTCTTATCTTGCGTTGTCACGGCTTTTAAATTTCCGCTTGGAAGAGCTGCGTTTTTGTTACCGTAGAATGCAAAATTTTCACCCTCTTTTGCATATTTTTTAGCATAATAATCAAATTTAACGTTAAATCTCCACTGTGTCTCTTTGCCATTTACTACCGGCCATCTAAGTCCGCGCACTCTATGATACGTATCAAAATCAGCCAAGTCATGTCCATGTCCTACGCCAAATTTTCTATACTCTTCCCATAGATATTTTTGAACAAAGAAGCCATAACCGTTAAATTCTTTACCGTCTGAGCCGACAACTTTACGTTTGTCACCAAACACTTCAGAGTTATCGTAATCCTCCATAATAGCGTCTTTAGCGTTAAAGCTTTTTGCGTATTCATTAGCAAATAACACATCATAAAGCGTGTCTTCTTCGCTATAACCCATAGCTTTTGCTTCTTCAAGAACGCTAGGAAGAGTAACTTTATCATTTACTTTTACTTCGCCCCAGAACTCTTTTATCTTAAATCTTTTTGTAAATTCCATAATCTGCCACGTATCACTCATCGCTTCGCCGACAGGAAGAACTTGTTGTCTCCAGTGTTGAGTTCTACGCTCTGCGTTACCGTATGCACCCCATTTCTCATATATCATCGCTGTTGGAAGTATAAGGTCTGCAACTTTAGCAGAAATTCCAGGATATGGATCTGAAACAACGATAAAGTTATCCATCTCACGTGCCGCTTTTATCCAGTGGTTTGCATTTGCAGTGTTTTGCCAAGGGTTGTTTACCTGAACCCAGATAAATTTATTTTTACCATCTTCAAGATCACGAAGCATTTTTACATAGTGAGAAGCAACAACGTGGTTTATAGTATTTTTAGGAAGTTTCCAAATTTGCTCGGTTATCTCTCTGTGTTTTGGATTAGCAACGACCATGTCGGCAGGCAAGCGATGAACAAATGTTCCAACTTCGCGCGCTGTTCCGCATGCGCTTGGTTGTCCTGTTAGCGAGAAAGCACCGGATCCCGGAAGCGCTTGCTTGCCAAGCAGGAAGTGCACCATGTAGGCTTGTTCGTTTACCCATGTTCCTCTTTGGTGTTGGTTAAAGCCCATTGTCCAAAAGCTAACTACTTTGCGATTTTTCTCGATATAAAGATCGGCTAATTGTTTTAATTTGGCTTTAAATTCATCTAGAGGCTCACTTGCGTCACCTTTTGCTATCTTGGCTGTAAATTCCAAAGTATATGGTGCAAGAGCTTTTTTAAACTCTTCAAAGCTTATATGCCAGTGTGCATCTGCCTTGCCGTTATTTTTATTTTCAAGAGTATCTCCTGCTTTCATGCCAAGGTACGCCAAAGTAACACCCTCAGCTTCACTTAAAACTTTTGATTTCTCTGTTGCTGCGGTATCTAACTCACTTGGTAGATATTTTGCGTGCTTGGTTTCCGGTCTAAGTCCGTAACCTATATCAACCGGACCTGTTGTAAATACGCAGTGACGTTTTACAAATTCCTGATCTATCATTTCAGGATGATTGTAAACTATCTCGCGAGCTATATAGTTCCAAATAGCAAGATCTGTAGATGGAGCAAAGATGATCTCTATATCTGCTAAATTTGAAGTTCTGTTTGAAAAAGTAGTTAAATTTACCACTTTAACCCTATCAGGATCACCAAGCTTTCTATCGCTTATGCGTGACCACAAGATCGGGTGCATCTCAGCCATGTTTGCGCCCCATGTTACGACAGTATCTGTCATCTCGATATCATCATAGCAACCAGCAGGCTCATCCACACCAAAAACTTGCATAAAACCGACAACGGCAGATGCCATACAGTGTCTTGCGTTTGGATCTATGGAGTTACTTCTAAAACCGCCTTTCATCATTTTTGAAGCGGCATAACCCTCCATGATAGTGTATTGGCCAGAGCCTAAAACTCCTACACCATGAGGACCAAGCTCTTTATAGGCTTTTCTAAATTGCGCTTCCATTACGTCAAAGGCTTGTTTCCAGCTAACTTGCTTAAATTTACCTTTTTTATCAAATTCACCTTTTTCATTTACGCGAAGTAAAGGATGAGTTATACGGTCTTCGCCATACATTATCTTTGCATTAAAATAACCTTTAATACAGTTTAATCCACGGTTAACAGGTGCTTCAGGGTCACCTTTAACGGCTACGATCTTACCGTCTTTAGTAGCCACCATGATACCACAACCTGTACCACAGAAACGACAGGCAGCCTTATCCCAACGCCAACCTTTTTCTACTTCGTTTGCGTTAAGTCCGCTAGGTAGTGCGATACCGGCACTAGCACAAGCAGCCGTTGCGGCAGCTGATTTTATAAATTCCCGACGATCCATATTTTCTCCTTGATAAGAATTTAAGTCTTTGTACTTATTTGCCTAAAACATTAATATAACATAAATTTCATTTAAATCGGATTAACCCAGATCAATGAAGGATAAGAATTTATAATAATTATTAAATATTTAAGTGGAAAATTGTGAGATAAAATTTAATCAAAGACTACAACCACGATCGTAACGCAAAATAGTTTAAATATTGATAAGCATACTTATAAAGGTTATCCATAAATTTCACGAAAAATTTATCTATATTTTACGCAAGAGATAGAGTTTTAGTTTTAAATTTCTAATAAAAACGAGAAATTTCATTTTTTAAATGCATAGCAAGATAATATATCACACTATATTTTTCAATCAAAATCACAATAAAAACATACAATAAACTTGAAGATTAATATAAATTAAATTTTCACACAAAGCTTGATTTTAACGTGATTTGGTAAATAGTTATAAATTAAAATAAATAGCGGTAAATAGATAAGTGGTGTCCCCATCAGGATTCGAACCTGAGGCCTCAAAATTAGGAATTTTGCGCTCTATCCTGCTGAGCTATGAGGACAATTTGCAATTTAAAGCGATAAATAATTAAATTTATATAAACTAAAAAGCCACCCGAATTTGGGTGGCTAGCTTTTGGCTTTTAGCCGTTTCTTTTCTTAATAATCTCTTCACTAACATTCTTTGGAACTTCTTCATAGTGATCAAATTCCATAGAGTATGTAGCGCGACCTTGAGTTTGGCTTCTAAGGTCTGTTGAGTAGCCAAACATAGACGCAAGTGGGCAGAATGCTGTAACGATCTTGTTACCACTTCTTTCATCCATTGAGTTTACTTGACCACGGCGCTTGTTAAGGTCACCGATAACATCACCCATATACTCTTCAGGTGTTTCAACTTCAACCTTCATCATAGGCTCAAGTATAACAGCGCCTGCTTTTTTAGCGCCCTCTTTAAAGCCCATAGATGCAGCAAGTTTAAACGCCATCTCAGATGAGTCAACTTCATGGTAGCTACCGTCAAATAAAGTAACTTTAACGTCTTCAACAGGGTAACCAGCAAGGATACCGTTTTGAAGTGCCTCTTTACAACCTTTTTCAACTGCAGGTATATACTCTTTTGGTACTACGCCGCCTTTGATATCGTTAACGAATTCAAATCCACTAGCAGCTTCAAGCGGCTCGATACGCAAGAAAACGTGTCCGTATTGACCACGACCGCCTGATTGTTTAGCGTATTTATACTCTTGCTCAACTGTCTTGCGGATAGTCTCACGGTAAGCAACTTGCGGTTGACCAACTTCTGCATCAACTTTAAATTCACGCAACATACGATCAACAATGATCTCTAGGTGAAGCTCGCCCATACCGCTAATGATAGTTTGACCACTCTCTTCATCGGTACTAACTCTAAAGCTTGGATCTTCTTGTGCTAGTTTCTGAAGAGCAATAGCCATTTTCTCTTGGTCAGCTTTAGTTTTTGGCTCAACCGCAACAGAGATAACCGGCTCTGGAAAGTCCATTTTCTCAAGGATCACAGGATCTTTTTCACTTGAAAGCGTATCGCCTGTTAGTGTATCTTTTAGACCAACAACCGCCCCGATCTCACCAGCGTGTAGAACTGAAATTTCTTCACGTTTATTTGAGTGCATTTTTAAAAGACGGCCGATTCTCTCTTTTTTACCTTTTGTTGAGTTAAATGCATAACTGCCACTCTCAAGACTTCCGCGATAAACACGAACGAAAGTTAGCTGACCAACAAAAGGGTCTGTCATGATCTTAAATGCAAGACCTGCAAATTCGCCATCATCGGTTGATTCAACATTTACTTCTGTACCATCTTCATATTCGCCTCTAATCGCTGCAACTTCATCTGGAGCAGGAAGGTAAGACACGATAGCGTCAAGTAGCGGCTGAACGCCTTTATTTTTAAATGATGTTCCGCAAACCATAGGTATAATGTTCATAGATAAACAACCGGCCTTTATACCTCTTTTGATCTCTTCAGCGCTTAGTTCTTCGCCACCAAAGAATTTTTCCATTAAAGCATCATCTGTCTCGGCAACTGCTTCGATCATTTTTGCTCTATACTCTTCTGCTTTCTCAACTAAATCAGCAGGAATTTCTCTCTCAACAAAAGTTGTAGGCTTGCTATCGTCTTCCCAAACTAGGGCTTTCATAGTAACTAAGTCTACTACGCCCTTAAACTCATCTTCTGCGCCGATAGGAATTTGGATAGGCACAGGATTAGCTTTTAGTCTAGTTTTGATTTGATTTTCAACATTGTAAAAGTTGGCACCTATACGGTCCATTTTATTTACGTAAACCATTCTTGGAACTTTATACTTGTTGGCTTGTCTCCAAACTGTTTCAGACTGAGGTTGAACGCCACCAACTGAACAAAATACTGCAACAGCACCATCAAGAACACGCATAGAACGTTCAACTTCGATAGTAAAGTCAACGTGTCCCGGAGTGTCAATTAGGTTAATTTGGTGATCTTTCCAAAAGCATGTAGTCGCAGCAGAAGTAATGGTAATACCACGCTCTTTTTCTTGCTCCATCCAGTCCATAGTAGCAGCGCCGTCATGAACCTCACCAAGCTTGTGACTCATACCCGTAAAGAATAAAATTCTCTCACTCGTAGTAGTCTTACCAGCATCGATGTGAGCTGCGATACCAATGTTTCTAACCATATGTAATGGGGTTTTTCTATCTGCCATAGTTTCTCTTTCTTACCAGCGGTAGTGAGCAAACGCTTTATTAGCCTCTGCCATTTTGTAAGTATCTTCTTTCTTCTTAAATGAAGCACCTTTTGAATTTGCAGCGTCAAATAGTTCGTTTGCAAGTTTGTCTATCATTGTTCTTTCACTTCTTTTTCTAGCAAAAGTGATAAGCCATCTAATAGCAAGAGCTTGCTGACGTGCAGGGCGAACTTCAACAGGTACTTGATAAGTTGCGCCACCTACACGGCGTGATTTAACCTCAAGAATAGGTTTTACGTTTTCAATAGCGTCGTTAAATACATCAATACCTTGTATCTCGCCACCTTTTTTCTCGATAGCTTTGATCGCACCATACATTATCTCTGTTGCGACGCTTTTCTTACCGTCATACATAAGTGCATTAATAAATTTAGTGATTACTTTATTTCCGTAAATCGGATCAGGTAAAACTTCCCTTACAGGGGCTTTTCTTCTTCTCATTTGATTATTTCCTTCAAATTTTATAAATTTTACTCAAACGCAACCAAATCTAGGGCGCGTCTGCGAACCTATTTGCTTACTTTTTTGCGTCTTTAGGGCGTTTAGCACCGTATTTAGAACGTGAAACAGTTCTTTTTGCAACACCTGCAGTATCAAGTGCACCACGAACGATGTGATACTTAACACCCGGTAAGTCTTTAACCCTACCACCGCGTACTAGCACGATGCTGTGTTCTTGTAGGTTATGTCCTTCACCGCCGATATAGCTGATAACTTCAAAGCCGCTAGTTAGTCTAACTTTGGCAACTTTCCTCAAAGCTGAGTTTGGTTTTTTAGGAGTTGTTGTATAAACTCTCGTGCAAACTCCTCTTCTTTGAGGGCACTCTTTTAGCGCAGGAGACTTTGATTTATAAGTAACCTTTTTGCGCTCATTTCTGACCAATTGATTTATGGTTGGCACAGTAATTCCTTTCATCTAAATTTATTAAAAAAATCTAATTTTATTTAAAAAAGGCTTAAATAATTGTTAAAATAATTTTAAATTATCAACTAATCTTGTTTAACAGCGTATTTTCCACTGCCACAAAATACAATACAAAAAGCCATACAAATATAAAGATATAAAATTTCGGCCTTAAAACCACCATAGTTTGTGATCTCCAAAGGATTTGGATATGCTGCGTAAATTATAAAGAGCGATGTAGCTATGATAATGGAAGCAGAAATTCTTGAATAAAATCCAATAATTAGCATTAAAGGAGCTAAAACTTCACCAAGATAAACTCCGTAAGCCAAAATTTCAGAAAGTCCTGATTTGACAAGTATTGCCTTAACACCACCGATACCGTTTGTTATCTTATGAAACCCATGCAAAAAAAGACAAATTCCAAGCCCAAGCCTAATAAACAATAATCCTAAATTAAAATTTTTCATTTTGCCTCGTAGTATAAAGTGTAGAGTTTAAATAAAAAGCCTCCTTTTTACGGGAGGCTTGAGATTTTAAAGTTGTTTGATTTTAACTTTTTTATCTTTGTATAGACCTGTTCCAACAGGTATCATACGACCAAGTATGACGTTTTCTTTTAGATCTTCAAGATAGTCAAATTTAGCCGCTATCGAAGCTTCAGTTAAGACTTTTGTTGTCTCCTGGAAAGACGCCGCAGAGATAACACTATCTGAACCGATTGCTGCACGCGTAACACCAAGAAGTATAGGCTCGGCGATAGCAGGCTCGCCGCCCATTCTCATGATGCGCTCGTTCTCTTCTTTAAATTTAGCACGAGAGATCATATCTCCCACGATGAAATTTGTATTTCCGCTATCAACTATCTTAACTTGACGTAGCATTTGTGACACAATGATCTCGATATGCTTATCAGCGATCGCAACACCTTGACGGCGGTAAACTTGCTGAATTTCACTAATTAAATAGTAGTGAAGAGCTTTTTCGCCAAGAATTCTTAAAATATCATGACTTGAGATAAGACCGTCAGTTAGTTTTTCACCGGCGTGAACAAATTCGCCGTTTCTTACTTGAATTTGACGTGATTTATCTATCAAATACTCAGCCGTAGCACCGTCTTCAGCTTCTATAATTATGCGCTCTTTTGAACGAAGCGGCTTATCAAAGCGAACAACACCATCAATCTCTGCAACGATAGCTGTATTTTTAGGACGTCTTGCTTCAAACAACTCACTAACACGTGGAAGACCACCAGTGATGTCTTTTGATTTGGCAACAGCTTTTGGAGTTTTAGCCAGGATGTCCGCCTGTAAAACTTCTGCTCCGTCATTTACAAATATCGCTGTTTTTGGCTCAAGTTGGTATCTGATTAATCCACCACTCTTAGTCGCTATAACTATCGTCGGTTTTACACCGCTTGGAAGATACTCATTGACAACAAGACGACTTTGTCCTGTTGCCTCATCAAACTGCTCTGCAGCGCTATAACCAGGATCGATATCTTCAAAGCTAACAACACCGGCCTCTTCAGCTATAGTAGGAGTTGAGTATGGGTCCCACTCAGCAATCACGAGCCTATCGTTACTTTCAGGTAGAGCTATAAGTGTTTTTGCCTCAACAGTTTCGTTATCATCTAACTGGATGATAGAATTTCTTGGTATGTAGTGGCGAACAGCTTCACGTCCATCTTTGTCTGAAACGATAACAAATAGACCTTTTTCAGTAACCTTATGACCTTTTTTAATATCTTTAAGACGCTCTAAATAATCACCGTTTAGGATGAAGAATTTAATAACGCCGTTTGCGCCAGCCGGAATTTTTTGTGTTACAGGCTCGCCGTTTGCGATCTTAAGCTCACTTGCAAATGGGATACGATTTGGCACATTCCAGCCCTCTTTGATAATCTCAACGATACTTTCATTAGCATTTACCATATCACCGTTTGAGTAAGGAAGATACATCTTACCCTCTATCTTGCCACTAACGCCTGCTAGCTCATTTGGCTTAGCAACGTCATTTCTGCGGATAGTGTATTTTATCTCCTCTTTTTTGCCTTTAATCACGATATTTACATCTTCGTGAGCAAATTCTATCTCTATCCTTCCGTCAATTGGAGCTTTGATCTTTGGCTCAACAAGTAGCACGGCTGCACTTCTGCGGTTTGCAACTATTGTTTTACCGTTATTTTCATACGTATTTAGGTTATAGTAGCGTATGAAACCCTCTTTTTGAGCTATAACTTGGCGATCTTGCTGTTCAGTCGAAGCCGTACCACCAATGTGGAATGTTCTTAGTGTTAGCTGAGTACCTGGCTCGCCGATTGATTGAGCTGAAATAATACCTACGGCCTCACCAGGTTTTACCAATTTACCCTCGCCTAGGTTTATGCCATAACATTTAGCACAAACACCCTTTGGAGCTTTGCATGTTATAGGCGTTCTTATACTTACGGCTTTTATGCCTGCTTCTGCGATAACTTTTGCTTTTTCTTCGTCAAGCAATGTTCCTTCGCTAAATAAAATTTCATTAGTAATAGGATCTATCACATCGTCAGCAAGAACACGTCCAAGAACTCTCTCTTCAAGGCTTTCTATAAGCTCGCCGTTTTCAGTAATATCAGTTATCTCAACACCCTCGTGCGTACCGCAGTCATGCATAGTTACCTTAACATTTTGCGCAACGTCGATAAGCTTACGTGTTAGGTAACCGGCATTGGCTGTTTTAAGAGCGGTATCTGCCAGACCCTTTCTCGCACCGTGAGTCGAAATAAAATATTCCATTATATTTAGACCTTCACGGAAGTTCGAGGTAATAGGCGTTTCAATAATCGAACCGTCAGGCTTAGCCATAAGACCACGCATACCTGCCAGCTGTCTTATCTGAGCCGCACTACCCCTAGCACCAGAGTCTGCCATCATATAAATTGAGTTAAATCCGCCCTTATCGCCTTGAATAAGCTTCATCATCTCGCTTGCAACAGAGTTATTTGTATCAGTCCAAATATCAACGATCTTGTTATATCTTTCAGAGTCTGTTAAAAGACCTGCACCGTATTGGCGTTGAATTTCGCGAACTTTTTTCTTGGCTTCATCAATATGTTTTTCTTTACTATCAGGAACAATGATATCTGCAATAGATATAGAAATTCCAGCTTTTGTCGCATATCTAAAGCCTAAATTTTTAAGTTTATCAAGGAAATCAGCCGTTACTTCAAGGCCACCGTTTTTATAAACATAATCAACCAAATTCGCAATATCTTTTTTCTTCATGATCTTATTCCACATATTATCAGGAACAAAATCAGGAATAATAGCGCGAAGTATCAAGCGACCAGCTGTTGTAAATAGCGTTTTACCATCTACCATAGTTTTTATCTTAGCATGAAGCTCTAAAGAGTGTGCTTCCTCGGCTATCATAACTTCATCAACGCTTGAGAAAATTTTATTTGCACCTTTAGCTTCTGTTTTTTCCAAGCTTAGATAATAAATTCCCAAAACCATATCTTGTGACGGAACGGTTATTGCCTTACCGCTTGCAGGAAGTAAGATATTCATCGAGCTTAGCATTAAAATTTTACATTCAGCTATCGCCTCTTGTGAAAGTGGCACGTGAACAGCCATTTGGTCGCCGTCAAAGTCAGCGTTGAAAGCCGCACAAACTAGTGGGTGAAGCTGGATAGCCTTGCCTTCAACTAACACTGGGTGAAACGCCTGGATAGATAGCTTGTGAAGCGTTGGAGCACGGTTTAGCATTACAGGGTGGTCTTTAACAACCTCTTCAAGACACTCCCAAACCTCGTTAGTTTTATCCTCTATCATCTTTTTAGCTTGTTTTACGGTTGTCGCATAGCCTTTTTCTTCAAGACGAGCTAGAAGATGTGGCTTAAATAGCTCAAGGGCCATCCTCTTTGGAAGACCGCATTGATCCATTCTTAAACGTGGTCCAACAACGATAACCGAACGTCCAGAGAAATCAACACGCTTACCAAGTAGGTTTTGACGGAAACGTCCTTGCTTACCTTTAATGATCTCTGAAAGTGATTTTAAAGGACGTTTATTTGCACCTTTTACGGCGTTAGCGCGACGACCATTGTCAAATAATGCATCAACAGCCTCTTGAAGCATACGCTTTTCGTTTCTTATAATAATTTCAGGTGCATCAAGCTCTAAAAGGCGTTTTAAACGGCTGTTTCTATTTATAACACGACGATATAGATCGTTTACGTCTGAAACCGCAAATTTACCTCCGTCAAGACTAACAAGCGGACGTAAATCAGGTGGAAGAACCGGTAAATTTGTTATCATCATCCACTCTGGACGGTTGCCTGAATTTAAAAAGCTCTCGATAACTTTTAAGCGCTTCACGATTGTTTTTTTCTTAGCTTCTGAATTTGTTGATTCGATTTCCATTTTAAGTTGAGTTAAAATTTCCATCAAATCAAGATCAGCTAGCATATCGCGAATAACTTCGCCACCCATCTTAGCTACAAATCCGCTCTCTTCATAGCGTTGTGCTAAAAGCTGATACTGTTCTTCATTTAAGACATCGTATTTTTCAACTTTTTTAGAGTTTTCATTATCATAAAATGCTTCGCCTGAATTTTCAACAATATATGCCTCATAATAAAGCACACGCTCAAGATCTTTCATCTTTATACCAAGAAGTGTTCCTATACGGCTTGGTAGTGAGTTTACATACCAAATGTGAGCCACCGGTGTTACAAGCTCGATGTGCCCCATGCGAGAACGGCGAACTTTAGAACTAGTTACTTCAACACCGCATTTTTCACATTTAATGCCTTTATAGCGCATCTTTTTATATTTACCGCAAAGGCACTCATAATCACGAATAGGTCCGAAAATTTTAGCACAAAATAGTCCGTCACGCTCAGGCTTGAGTGTTCGATAATTAATGGTTTCAGGCTTTTTGACTTCGCCGTGACTCCAAGACTTTATCCTATCAGGACTTGCTAAACGAAGCTGGAAAGCTTCGAAATCACGCGGTCTGCGTTCTTCTTTTATCTCAACAGGTATTAACTCACTCATCTGCCTCTCCCTCATCATATATCTCAACATCAAGTGCCAATGATTTAAGCTCGTTTGTTAAAACGAAGAATGTTTCAGGAATTCCCGTCTCAGGCACATTTTCACCACGTGTAAGCGCCTTATATGCAGAAAGTCTACCCTCAACATCGTCTGATTTTACCGTTAGCATCTCTCTTAGAGTGTGCGCTGCGCCATAAGCTTCAAGCGCCCAAACCTCCATCTCACCAAATCTTTGACCACCAAATAGTGCCTTACCTCCAACAGGTTGTTGTGTTACAAGGCTGTATGGTCCGGTGCTTCTTGCGTGTACTTTTTCATCAACCAAGTGATGAAGTTTTAACATATACATACAACCAACATTAACACGTTCTCTTATCTTAGAGCCGGTTCTGCCGTCATAAAGCTCTGTTTTACCATCACTGTCGATCTTAGCCATTTCAAATAGTTTCGCAAATTCCTCAGGTTTAACACCTTCAAATATCGGTGTTGCAAATCTAACGCCTTTACTCCAGTCTTTTGCATACTCAAGTAATTTTTCATCACTCATCTTGCCAAGAGCATTTTTAGCATCCATAAGTTTTGAAACACTTGCAATCTCTATCATTTTATTTCTTAGATCTTTTATCCATTCGCCTTTTTTGGCTTCAAAAATTTCATTTATCTGCTCACCAAGACGATATCCGACAAGACCCAAGTGACTCTCAAGAATTTGACCGATGTTCATACGGCTTGGAACACCTAGTGGGTTCAAAACGATATCTACTATCTGTCCACTTGGAAGATAAGGCATATCAACCTCAGGAACAATATTTGAAACGATACCTTTATTTCCGTGGCGGCCAGCCATTTTATCGCCCACTTTTAGCTTACGTTTAGTTGCGATGTAAACTTTTACAAGTTTAACCACACCGCTTGGCAATATATCATCTTTACCTAAAATTTCAATCTTGGCATCATGCTCTTCTTTTAACTTCTTCTTCTCGTTTTGGAAGTAGTTTTTAAGATCGTCGTATTGCTTTTGTATCTCTTTTGAGAAAGCTTTCACAACAGCATTTAGAGTAAAGCGGTTAATATTTTCAAGATCAGCCTTGTTTATCTTTTCGCCTTTTTTATACTCTTTTTTGTTGATCTCATAGTCACTGACAAGCTCATTTTTAGATAGCAATGATGTAACTTTTAGCATCTCTTCGCGATCAAGCATTAAAAGTCTATCGTGATGCTCTTTTTCTAGCAACGCTTTTTCATCTTCGTAAGCTTTATGTGTTCTACTATCTTTTTCATGACCTTTTTTAGTAAATATTTTAACATCTATAACAACGCCTTCCATTGAAGCCGTAGCATAAAGTGATTTATTTACAACGTGACCGGCTTTTTCGCCAAATATCGCACGAAGCAAGCGCTCTTCAGGAGTAGGCTTTACTTCGCCCTTAGGAGATACTTTACCAACCAAGATCATGCCAGATTTTACCTGTGTGCCGATCTTAATGATGCCACTCTCGTCAAGATGAAGAAGATCCTCTTCTTTTATATTTGGTATATCTTTTGTTATCTCTTCAACGCCATCTTTTAGCTCACGTGCTTCGATCTCTTTTTCATAGATGTGAACACTTGTAAATTCATCATCACGTATCATCTTTTCACTAATAACAATCGCATCTTCGTAGTTGTAGCCATTCCAAGGCATGAAAGCGATAAGTGCGTTTTTGCCGATAGCAAGTTCGCCTTGTTCCATACTTGATCCGTCTGCTATAACCTGTCCCGCTTTTATCTCTTCACCCTTTTTAACTATCGGATGTTGTGAGAAAGTCGTGTTTTGGTTTGTTCTTAAATTTTTCTCAAGCGAATAGTGATCGATGTATGGACCAGCCTCATCCTCGCCTAAGATAAAGATGTTTTTATTATCAACCTTTTCAATAACACCGCCGCGTTTAGCTTTAATGCTCTCCCAAGCATCTCTTGCTATAACACTCTCCATACCTGTTCCTACGATAGGGGCAGTAGAGCGAAGCAAAGGCACGGCTTGACGTTGCATGTTTGATCCCATTAGCGCACGGTTGGCATCATCATGCTCTAAGAATGGAATAAGAGAAGCCGCAACACCTGCAATCATGCCAGAACAAAGGTCGATTAGCGTAACCTCCTCACGACGTGCAAGCATCATTTCGCCTTCGCGTCTTACCTCGATCAAATCCTCTATAATATGACCGTTTTCATCTAGCTTTGTAGAAGCAGCTGCTATTACATTACCCTCTTCTTGTGTTGCTGTTAAATAAATAATCTCATCAGTAACTCTACCGTCAACAACCTTTTTATAAGGTGCTTCAACAAAGCCTAGCTCATTTACTTTGGCATAAGTTGAAAGAGTGTTGATTAGACCGATATTTTGACCTTCCGGAGTCTCAACAGGGCAAATACGACCGTAATGAGTTGGGTGAACGTCACGAACCTCAAAACCGGCTCTCTCTTTTACTAAGCCACCTTCGCCAAGCGCAGAAAGACGGCGTTTGTGTGTAACTTCACTTAGTGGGTTTGTTTGGTCCATAAACTGGCTAAGCTGTCCACCTGTAAAAAATTCCATAATCGTTGCCGTGATCATTTTTGGATTTATAAGATCATAAGGCATTATCTCATCTGTGTTGTTGCTTAAACTTGTAAATTTATCACGTATCGCTTTTTGCATTTTAACAAAGCCAAGATGAAGCTCGTTTGCTAAAAGCTCACCGATAGAACGGATACGACGGTTGCCTAAGTGATCACGATCATCTATAAAACCTTGTCCATTTTTAACTCTGATAAGATATTTTGCAGTTCTTATTATGTCTTCGCTTGTTAGAACGGTTACATACTCAGGAACATCAAGACCTAGTTTGTGATTCATCTTCATACGACCTACTTTTGTAAGATCGTATCTTTCAGGGTTAAAGAATATATCATTTACAAAGCTCTTAGCCGCCTCTTTTACAACAGGCTCACCAGGACGCATTACTTTATAAATTCTAATCGCAGAAAGATCGTTTTCATCATCGATACCTTCTGTTTGTTTTAAAAGCTTCATGGTTTCGCTGTCAGCCAAGAATGAGTTAATAATAGCATCATCAACTCCAGAAGCTAGGTTATTTATGATCTCAATACTATCTTGCTCGTTTAAAATTTTAGCCAGTTTGTTTTCATCAAGCTGAGAAAGTGTATCATATATAACCTCGCCACTCTCTTTATCTATAACAGGAGTCGCCAAATATCTACTCATAAGAATTTCAACAGGATACTCGACCCATTTAACACCATCTTCTATGAGTTTATCCGCCTTTTTCTTAGTAAGACGCTTACCGGCTTGATGGATTACATTTCCATGCTCGTCTTTTATATCATAATCAATTCTACCTGTATAATCATCAGGGTTAAACGGAGTTAAAAATTTATTGTTCTTAACGCTTAAAGTTTGGAGTGGGTAGAAAATTTTAATAATATCTTGTTTTTTATATCCAAGCGCTCTAAATAGTATAGTTACCGGAACTTTTCTGCGTTTATTTATACGCACATAAAGCACATCTTTAGTGTCATACTCAAAGTATAACCAGCTTCCGCGGTCAGGGATAATTTGAGCAGTGTTTATTAGTTTATTTACGACAGTTGCGCTCTCTTCTTGTTTAAAGATGACGCCTGGACTTCTATGAAGTTGGTTTACAACCACACGTTCAACGCCGTTTATAATAAATGAAATTCTATCTGTCATTAAAGGAATTTCACGTATAAAAATTTCTTGTTCTTTTATATCTTTTACGCCGATTCTCTCACCTGTTTTTTCATCTTTTTCATGTAAGATTAGGCGGATTTTCATTTTTAAATTTACAGAATACGTAAGACCTCTTTCGATACACTCTCTAATCGTATATCTTGGTTTGCCGATCTCTGAGCTAACATATTCTAAACTTAAGCGATTTTGTGGATCGTGAATAGGAAAAATTGATTTAAAAACTTTTTCAATTCCGCTTTCGGATTGAGTGTTGTCTAAATTTAAAAAATTATCAAAGCTCTTTTTTTGTAACTGTAGTAAGTTAGGAACATCTATCTCTTGTGGCACATTTGAAAAATCAACCCTTAAGCGACTTCCTGAGTATAAGCTATTTAACATTGCATCTACCTCGTGGTAATTTTGAAAGAAAGTATAGCCTTTTTATATAAGGCATCTAAATTTAAAAAAAGAGAGGGTGTTCTCCCTCTCTGAATTTTGAATAATCTCAAATAAAATGAAATTATTTAAGCTCGACTTTAGCACCTGCTTCTTCAAGCTCTTTTTTAGCTGCTTCAGCTTCATCTTTACTAACGCCTTCTTTAAGAACTGAAGGAGTTTGCTCAACTGCGTCTTTAGCTTCTTTAAGACCAAGGCCTGTAAGAGCGCGAACAACTTTAATAACGTTGATTTTCTTATCACCGCCATCAAGTAGAACTACGTTGAATTCTGTTTTTTCTTCAGCTGCCTCAGCTGCACCGCCAGCAGCAGCACCAGCTACCATAACAGGAGCAGCGCTAACGCCGAATTTCTCTTCGAATTCTTTTACAAGCTCAGAAAGCTCAAGTACTGAAAGATTAGAGATAAACTCTAATACGTCTTCTTTAGTGATTGCCATTTTATTATCCTTATATATTTTTATGCTGATTGTTCTTTTTTCTCTTTAAGCGCATTTAATCCAATTGTGAAATTTTGAATTGGCGCATTCCAAACTTGTAGAAGCATTGCAATAAGCTCGTCGCGACTTGGCATCTTTGATAGAGCTTTAACTTTCTCAACGCTTGCAACTTCACCATCTATGTAAGCTGTTTTAATTTTGAAAAATTCAGAGTTGGTTTCTTCAAATTTAGCAACAACTTTTGTTACAGCTAATTGATCTTCGCTCCAAACATAGATATTTGTATCTTTAAGATCCATGCCGTCTTTTTCAACGTTTTTAAGAGCTATGTTAGCAAGAGTGTTTTTAACAACTTGAACTTTAACATTTTGCTCTTTTGCAGCTTGTCTTAAAACTTCAAGTTTTTTTACTGTAAGGCCACGATAGTCACAAACTACGATCGCTTCAGCAGTTTTAAATTCAGTCTCAAGCTTAGCTATAACTTCAGATTTCTCGTTACGTGTCACATTTTCTCCTTTCCGACCGGTAATTTCAGGCAGAGCGGGTCGAATCGATTAAGTCAGAAGACCTCGGCCATCTCCAATCTAAAATAAAAGTCTAAATTTGGATTTACAAATTCAGGCTTTTATTTTAGGAAAAAGAGCCATAAAGACTCTTTTTAAATTTTTATTATTTAAGATCCATCACTTCTTGAGTATCAAGTGAGATAGATGGACTCATTGTAAGCGATAGTGCAGCATTTTTAACATATCTGCCTTTTGCAGCGGCAGGTTTATGTTTATTAATTGCTCTAATAAAAGTTGAAATATTTTCTAGAAGTTGCTCTTTAGAAAAGCTTACTTTGCCAAGACCAGCATGGATATTTCCTTGTTTATCAACACGGAAATTTACTTGACCGCTTTTTGCATTATTAACAGCCTGAGCTACATCCATAGTAACTGTTCCTGTTTTTGGGTTTGGCATAAGACCTTTTGGTCCAAGTACACGAGCTACTTTACCTAAAACACCCATTAGGTTAGGTGTAGCAATAAGAACATCAAAATTTATAATTCCCTTTTGAACGTCCTCTATAATCTCTTCTGCTCCAACCAAGTCAGCACCAGCAGCTTTAGCCTCATCGGCTTTAGCGTCTTTTGCAATAACTGCAACACGAACTTTTTTACCGGTTCCTGCTGGTAATACAACTGAACCACGAACCATTTGATCAGCATGTCTTGGGTCAACGTTAAGCTTAAGAGCTATTTCGACAGTCTCGTCAAATTTAGCAGAAGCTAGTGTTTTAACAGTATCAATAGCTTCAGAAATATTGTAGTTTTTTTTGTCTTCTACTTTTTTAAGTAGTTCTTGAAATCTTTTAGTATTTTTTGCCATTAAATTTCTCCGCATTTTAAAGTGCTTCCGCCTTCTGATATACAACCCGGCGGTAAGGGCCATTAGTCGATTACTTCAACACCCATAGAACGAGCTGAACCAGCGATGATCTTAGCAGCTTGCTCTTTGTCTTTTGTATTTAAATCGACAAGTTTTTTCTCAACTATCTCAAGCACTTGAGCTTTGGTGAGTTTGCCGACTTTATTTTTCAAAGGATTATCTGTTCCTTTTGTTATACCAGCAGCTTTTTTAATAAGGTCAGTTGCAGGTGGTTGTTTTGTGATGAAAGTAAAGCTTTTATCTGCATAAACAGTGATAACAACAGGTATATTAAAACCTACCATATCCTTTGTTCTTTCGTTAAATGCCTTACAAAACTCCATAATATTTACACCTTTTTGACCAAGAGCTGGACCAACAGGTGGGCTTGGATTTGCTTTAGTTGCAGCAATTTGCAATTTTATTTCGCCTATAACCTTTTTAGCCATAAACTAATCTCCTTAAATTATCTTCTCAACTTGTGAATACAAAATATCAACCGGTGTACTTCTACCAAATATCGAAACATTTAGTCTAAGTTTACCATGAACCATGTCGTACTCTTCTACAATACCTGTAAAATTCGCAAAAGGACCTTCCGTTATACGAACACTCTCGCCATCTTCAAAATAAATTTTAGGTTTAGGTGCAGCACGTTTTTCAACTTTTTCTAAAATCGTATTAATATCTTTGTCGCTTAAAGGTGTTGGCTTTTTTGCCTCACCGATAAATCTTCCAACTTTTGGCAATGATTGAATTTTATGCCAAAGAGCTGTATCTAAATCTAGGTTTGCAAAGGCATAACCAGGATAAAGAGTTCTTTCGTTTATTTTTTGTTTTCCGTTTTTTATCTCAATCACATCTTCTGTTGGAACGATTACTTCTTTTAATTGCTCCTCAATACCATGATCTTTTACTAAATTTTCTATAGCTCTTTTAACAGCCATCTCGCTACCGGCATATGTCTGAATAGCATACCATTTGTGCGCCATTAATCTATCCTCTCTTTTAAATTACATTAGAAAGAGTAAATGACATAATAGCGTCAACCAAAGCTAAAAAAAGAGACACCACAGTAACAACAATAAAAACGGTAATAAATGCATTCCTTACTTGTTCTTTTGTAGGAAATATCACTTTCACAATTTCAAGCTTAGATAACTTTATGTAATTTATTATTTTTTCCATTTTTAACCTTAATGATGGCAGGGCAAGAGGGATTCGAACCCCCAACCATTGGATTTGGAATCCAGCGCTCTACCGTTGGAGCTATTGCCCTAATGGTATTTTCCGTTAACTTTTTAGCTTAACTTCTTTATGAACAGTATGCTTTTTAAGTCTTGGACAATATTTTTTTAGCTCTAACTTCTCTGTTGTAGTTTTACTATTTTTTGTAGTAGTATAGTTTATATCACCACTCTCAGAACATTTTAAACCAACTTTAATTCTCATCAAAATTCCTTAAATTTAAAAGAGCGAACAAGTCGCTCTTTAATGTTATTAATTTAATTATGCAAGTATTTTAGAAACAACGCCTGAACCAACTGTTCTACCACCCTCACGGATCGCAAAACGTGTACCCTCTTCAAGAGCTACAGGAGCGATAAGTTCAACAGAAATTCTTACATTATCACCAGGCATAACCATCTCAGTTCCCTCAGGAAGTGTGATAGAACCTGTAACGTCTGTTGTTCTTACATAAAATTGTGGTCTATAGTTGTTAAAGAATGGAGTATGACGACCACCCTCTTCTTTAGTTAAGATATAAACCTCGCCCTCAAATTTTGTATGAGGAGTGATTGATTTTGGCTTACAAAGAACCATACCGCGCTCAACGTCTTCTTTCTTAGTACCTCTAAGAAGAACGCCTACGTTATCGCCAGCTTCGCCTTGCTCCATCTCTTTTCTAAACATCTCAACGCCTGTAACTGTAGTAGTTTGAGTGTCTCTGATACCAACGATCTCAATAGTGTCACCTACTTTAACAACACCTTTTTCGATTCTACCTGTAACAACTGTACCACGACCTGAAATTGAGAAAACGTCCTCAATAGGCATAAGAAGGTCTTTATCTGTAGCACGAACAGGAGTTGGAATATAGCTATCAACTGCTGCCATAAGCTCCATAACTTTTGCTGACCACTCACCATCTTTACCTTCTTTGGCTTCGTTAAGAGCTTGAAGTGCTGAACCAGCAACGATTGGAGTGTCATCGCCCGGGAAGTTGTATTCGTTTAGAAGTTCACGAATTTCCATCTCAACTAATTCAAGAAGTTCAGCATCGTCAACCATATCAGCTTTGTTCATGAAAACAACGATGTATGGAACGCCAACTTGACGAGATAGTAGGATATGTTCTCTTGTTTGTGGCATTGGGCCATCAGCAGCAGAAACAACTAGAATCGCACCGTCCATTTGTGCAGCACCTGTAATCATGTTTTTAACATAGTCGGCGTGGCCTGGGCAGTCAACGTGTGCATAGTGGCGATTTTCAGTTTCATACTCAATGTGTGAAGTTGCGATAGTAATACCACGCTCTTTCTCTTCTGGAGCGTTATCGATATTATCATAATCTTTAAGCTCAGCAAGACCTTTTCTTGAAAGAACAGCAGAAATAGCAGCTGTTAAAGTTGTTTTACCATGGTCAACGTGACCGATAGTACCGATGTTTACGTGTGGCTTGTTGCGTGAAAATTTTTCTTTAGCCATCTTTTCCTCCGTTATGATATGTGTCTCATCTTTAAATTTGCATTATCTTGCAGCCAAATGTCGTATAAACCAGTGGAGCTCATAGCGGGACTTGAACCCGCGACCTCTTCCTTACCAAGGAAGTGCTCTACCTCTGAGCCATATGAGCGTTTAACGCTTGGCTGAGACGACTTTTGCTTAACAATACAAACAACTAAACTTTTGGATACTATAAACTGAATACTGTGTTAGGTAATAAAAATAACTATACAGCTCCCAGTCTGATATCCAATCTTGGAGCGGGAAACGGGACTCGAACCCGCGACCCTCAGCTTGGAAGGCTGATGCTCTAGCCAACTGAGCTACTCCCGCAATAGCATGGTGGTGAGACGTGGATTCGAACCACGGAAGACATAGTCAGCAGATTTACAGTCTGCCCTCGTTGGCCGCTTGAGTATCTCACCCTTTAATTAAAAAAGTATTGCTTGGTTTTTCTGGTCAAACACTGTTACAAAAAATGGAGCTGGTGAACGGACTTGAACCGCCGACCCACTGCTTACAAGGCAGTAGCTCTACCAACTGAGCTACACCAGCACCCCACTGTTTGTGAAGTGGGAATTATACATGAAATAAAATTAAAAGTCAAGGCTATTTTTGCATTTTTTATATTTTTTTGCGAAAAAATAAAAATTTAATTTTTTTTAAAAAGTAAAGCCATATAATAACATTTAAATTTTTAAAAAAGGACGACATAATGCAATTTTTACCATGGATTATTATATTAATGTTAATTTACGCGATATACTTTTTGATGATAAGATATGAAAAAAGAATAACCATACTGAGTAAATTAATAGAACAAAATAGCGAAGGCATAAAACAAAATCGCAATCTCATAGAAAAAAACAGAGCCCTCATAGAAGAAAATAAACACGACATACGCGAAAACACAAAAAGCATAAATACAAATTTAGAAAAAATAGATATTGATTTGGAAGACTAGTCTTTCAAATTTATTATATAAATTTAGCTGTTCTTTTGCATTAAAAGAACAAGCCCTATCCTATCTTTCACGCCTAATTTATTATATATAGAAGCAGTGTGGGCTTTTACCGTGCGTAAGGTTATACCTGTTTGCTCTGATATTTTTTGATTACTCAAGCCTTCATATATGAGTTGCGCCATCTCTTTTTCGCGTTCACTTAAATTTGCAAGACTGGATTCATTTACTTCTAAATCATTTTTTTGACCGCTAGTCATTTCTGTTATCATCTCCTGGATAAACTCAGGATAAAGCCACGCTTTGTCTTCTTGTATAGTTTTTATAGCATCATTTACGTGAATTTCTTGCATGTGAGAGTTTGCGTATCCTTTTGCTCCAAGCGTTAAAAGTGCTTTACCTTGAGCAAATTTTGGCTCATTTGCAATAAATAAAATTCTTAATTTGGCACAAAAATCAAAAATTTCAAGCATAAATTCACTAGCACTTCCCTTGATAGTTGCCACATCAACTATGGCGATATCCGGATCTTCTTGGTTTAACGCACTTAAAAAATCTCTTTTGCTATTTACAAATTTTATATCTTTGGCTAATGCATACCCCTGCCATAAATTTTGCAACGATCTATTTTGCGTGAGTAAAACTATCTTCATCTTGCACCTTTTTATCGCAGTTTGCATTACTGCATAAAATTTCATCATTTATATATATTAAAACATCATGCTTACAGCCATCGTCAAAACTACACTCTATGCTACGTAAAAAATCAATCACTCGATCAGCTTTTTCATTTAAGGTCATACTCATCTCAAAGCCATTGCTCGTTATCGCGTATCTATACGGAGCGTTTAAATTTATTTTATCAAGGTCAAAATTTATACTATCGGTGCTTTCATTATAGCCTTTTATAATTATTTTTAGGCTTTTTATGATCTCATCTTTTATGTTTAAACCATCAAATAAGTTGTTACTTTCACTAACGGTAAGCTCGCTAAAATTTTTTACGCAATCCGCAAATACAAACTCTTCTATGCTTTCATCCACAAGATCGCAACCACTTTCATGTTTAATAATAACAAATTCTCTCAAATTTAAAGGTTTTAAAATTTCACACTCGTTAAAATTAAAATCATAAAAAGCACTTCTCATTATCTTTCCGTTAATGCGTTATTTTTAGCCTTTAAAATCGGCTTTAAAAGATAGTCAAGCACGGTCTTTTTACCGGTTATGATATCTGCCGACACTATCATGCCTACTTTTATCCGCAAAGGTTTTTCTTCGCTACCTAGATAATTTTTCTCAGTTTCTATGCGAACCAGGTAGTAGCTTTCTCCTGTTTTTTCGTTAGTTTCGGTGTCTGCACTTATTTGCATAACCTCACCCTTTAATCCCCCATATATACTAAAGTCGTAAGCCGTAAATTTAACCATCGTTTCAAGTCCCGGTCTTAAAAACGCCACATCGGCAGGTTTTACCTTGACTTCTGCTATAAGCTTATCTTCTAGCGGCACGATCTCTGCGATGTTTTCACCTGGTTTTATAACACCTGATACCGTATGTACCATAAGCTTGCTTACGATACCGTTTACAGGAGAGCGAACATTTGTCCTATCTACTCTGTCACTTAAATTTATCTGCGACTCACTTATACGGGCTATCTCAGCTGAAACTTCGTTTAACTCGGCTTTGGCCTTATTTTTAAAGGCAAGTCTTGCTTCGGTTATTTTGTTTCTAGCCTCTTTTATGGTTGATTCCACGCGCGGGACGGCTAGTCTTGACGCATCAAGTTCGCCTTTTAAGTCGCTTAACTTTTTTTGTAATTGGATGTATTCTATCTGACTAACAAGCCCTTTTTTAAACACCGGATCCATGATAGCTTTTTCCTTAAGCGTGAGGTTATATCCTGCTTGAGCTTGCTCGATCTTGTTTTGTAGCTCAACCAACTCGTTTTCTCGTTGGGCGATTTGCTCGTTTAAAATTCCTATCTGTTCGTTTAGATGCTCCATATTTGAGTTATGTAGACTTATCTCATACTGTATAGCTTTTGTGTTATTCGCATCTCTAACTTCGTCATATACAAAGGTTGTATCGTTTGACTCGGCATCAAGTCTTAAAAATTTTGCCATCAACTCATTGAATCTAAGCTGTGACTCGCCATAACTACTTACGAAATTTTTATTATCTATTTTGACTATAACCTGATCTTTTTTGACCTCATCACCCTCTTTTACTAAAATTTCTTCGATGATTCCGCCTTCTAAATTTTGAATGGCTTGGTTTTTGCCGGATGGTATTATCTTGCCATCTCCTCTTGTTATCTCATCGATTTGCGCCTGTGACCCCCAAACCAAAAGCCAAAAGATCGTTGCGCCTATTACATAAAGCAACATCTTAGAGCTTGATGTGGTTCTTGCAAGGACTGCTTCTGAAAGGCTTGACATAAATTTTAGATCATTTGAGTCATATTCATTTTTTTGAATATTGCCTTTTATATTTTTTATACTATTAAGAATTTCTTCACAAGCCGACTCTTGATTTTTGATATGATCTTGTCTTGTTTTTACATTTTCTTTTTCTTGCATATCTACTTCCCGCCAAGTTTTGCTAAAACATCATCTCTTACACCGTCTAGTAAAATTTTACCATTATCGATAACTATTAGTCTATCTACAAGCTCAAGCATAGATGTCCTGTGTGTTACCAACAACATGGTTTTTCCGACTGTGTTTGATTTTAAATTTATTTTTAGCTTGTTTTCTACCGTGTTGTCTAGCGAATTTGTCGGCTCGTCAAGCAAAATGATCGGGCTATCAAGCAAAAATGCCCTAGCCACCGCTATACTTTGACGCTGACCACCGCTTATGCCGTCGCCTCTTTCGTAGACAGGCATGTCAAATCCAAGAGGATGAGCATTTACATACTCGTCAATACCACTGATTTTGGCTGCTTTGATGATTTGTATATCATCTACATAAGGTGCTTTTTGTACGATATTTTCACGAACGGTGCCTTTAAATAAAACAACATCTTGCGGAACATAACCGATATTTCTTCTAAGGTCTGCAGGATCGATTTGGTTTATATCTATACCGTCAATTAAAACAGAGCCGTCAGTTGGCGAATAAAGACCTAAAATAAGCTTTTGTATGGTTGTTTTTCCTGAGCCGTTCTTGCCTATGATACCTACCTTTTCGCCTGGTCTTATAACAAAATTTATCCTATCAAGTGATCCTTTTGTAGTGTCCGGGTAAGTAAAGCTTACATTTTTAAATTCTATCTTTCCTTCAAAAGAATTTCTTCTTACAAATTTCTTTCCTTCCGGGCGTTCAACAGGCATTTGCATTATCTTATCAAGACTTGCGTAAGCGGTCTTTGTCTGCTCGAAATTTGCCGCCAACGAAGCTACTTGCCCCATAGGTGCGATAGCCCTTGAGGCAAGCATGACTGAGGCTATAAGCCCACCCATGGTAAGCTCAACAGCCTCTATCATATAAACACCAAGAACAATGATAGCAATGGTATTAAGTTGAACCAAAAACGTAGTAACAGTCGTGATAGAGGTAGTTATCATTTTTGATTTGATATTTCTAGTAGCTATCTCGCCCGTTGCCTCTTCCCAGTGCCACTGAATATGCCCGTTGGCACCCAAAGTCTTTATCGTCTCAAGACTACTTAAACTCTCTATCAAAATTCCGTTTTTAGCAGCCGAGGCTTCAAAAGTGCTTTTTGTGGCATTTTGCAAAGGATCTTTTATAAAAAATGTATAACAAAGTATGCAAATTATAATAATAATAGGCACAAGCACTAAATATCCACCGATAAAATACGTAACCACTAAAAATATAAAAGCAAAAGGCAGATCCACAAGTGCGGCAATAGAGGCTGATGAGAAAAAATTTCTAACCGTATCAAATTCTCGCAAGTTGTTTGCAAATGAGCCCACTGACTTTGGCTTGTTGCTAAATTTCATGTCCATAACGCGCTCAAAAAGCATCGAGCTCATGATAATATCACTCTTTTTGCCGGCAACTTCTAAAAAATAAGAGCGTATAAATTTTAAAAACAAGTCAATAATGTAAATTATCGCCACGCCAAGAGCCAAGACCCAAAGTGTTTCTACTGCGTTGTTTGGCACAACTCTATCGTAAACATTCATTGTAAACAATGGAGTTGCTAGAACAAATAAATTTACCAGTAAACTAGCCAAAATAACATCGATGTAAATTTTTTTAGAACGCTTTATCGTGCCCCAAAACCAATGCTCTTTACCCGTATCCACAAGACGAGTTGCATTTGTATCCTCTGGAGTAAATTTACGCTTTAGATAGTAAGCATAACCAAGGTATTCGTCTTTAAGCTTATCTATCTCGATCTCATTTGTGCCAGAACTTGAGTCGGGAGTTATTATCTTTGCTCGTTTTTTATCAGCACTAATCGATTGAAGTATGCATGCCTTTTTGCCCCTAAGCATCAAGATACAAGGCAAAACTAAAGGAGAAATTTCTTCTATGCGTTTTTTAACTATGCTTGAAGAAAAGCCGGCTCTAGAAGCCGCACGAGAAAAAAGAGACTTAGAGCCATCGATCGAAAAAAGCTCAACCTCTTCTCCGTCTTGAACAGGAAGTCCGGTAGTTAGCGCATCGGCACTATAAGGGTTGTTATGAAGCTTGGTAAATATAACCAAACACTGAAGTAGCTCGTCTTTTGTCTTCTCATTACTCATGGGCACTATCCGATATTTTTAATCTCATCTATATAAAATCCTTGCATATTTATAACACCAAGCTCGATTAGCTTGTTTTTTTGCTCCTCGTTTTCAACGCCGATAGCAATTAATTTTATGCCTTTTGAACTCATTATAACTTCAAGTGAACGTCTTGTTTGCTCACTGCCGTTTTCGCTAAAGAAGTCTATGATGTTGCCTGCTTGAATTTTAACATAATCCGGGCTTAAAATTTTTAATTTCTCTATACTTTTTGCATCAAGCCCAAAATGGTCAAAGCCAAAGCCAAAGCCAAGCTCTTTTAATTTCTGCGTTAATCTAACAATGCTTTGTATACTCATATCGTCTTTATTTGGAATTTCTATATAGTTTTTAAATTTAGAATTTGCACTTATCCTTTTAAGAGCCGCCTCAAGCCTAATAAAACTATCTTGTGAAGTTAAAATTTCTTTACCTAAATTTATAGCCAGCGAGCCGTTTGGTAAAATTTTATTTGGTAAAATTTCAGCTATTCTATTTAATATATGAAGATCAAGCGTCGCACTTAAGTCAAGCTCCTTAACCATCGGCATAAAGTAGCTCGCCGACTGCCATTTGCCCTCATCATCAACAAGACGTAAATAAAGTTCGTATTGTTCAAATCCATTTTCATCACCCACTTTTTGAGAAGCAAATTTAAATTTATCGTTTTTCATGGATTTTGATATTAGATCGCGGTATTTTTCCTTGCCTATAATTAGCGCTGCACTATCATCTTTGAAAATTTTGTATTTGAAATTTCCAAGCTCTTTTGCATCTGCAAGAGTTATGTCTGCCGTAGTTAGGATGGTCTTTAGCCCGGAATTTGGCTTAAATTCAACTATCGCGGCATTTACTAAAAGCTCGTTTTGATCTATATCAAAATTCTCACTCTCTTTTTTAATCTCTTTCATGATACTTTCAACCAAAGTAGCAACACCGCTTGAAGTTACCGCGGGCATTAAAAGCGTAAAGTCATCATCGTTTAACCGTGCTGCAACACCGCTATATTTGCTATCTTCAAGCTCAGTTTCTAAGATATTTGCTATCTTGATAACAAAACTTTGCCATTTTTCAAAACCTAAATTCTTCTTCAAATTTGCAAGCTCTTTAAAGCTCAAAAGCACCATAGATCCGCTTGAATACTCCTCACTTGCGATGTATTCGTTAAATTTAGTCTGAAAATAACGTCTATTATACATGCCACTAAGAGCATCTTTATAAAGGAGTTCTTGGTATCTATCAAGTGTTTTTGCCTCTTGCTCAAATATATCTTGCACCTTTGCAACCATGGAGTTCATAGCCAAAACCATTTGACGAAGATCGGTGGTAAAAGGAATTTTATCTTGGATCAAAAATTTATTATCAAGTATGGCCTCGGCTTGATTTCGCACCTTAACAAGGGGTCTAAATATCGTTTTAAGCCCAAAGTAAGTCGCACAAATAGCCAAAACCATCATTGCCAGCAAAAAGCCAAACATCTCTTTCATATTGTTATAAAGCTCATAGTATGCAAGTCCTGCACTGCTTTGAACATAAAGCGTGCCGAATTTCGTCCAACCAGTCATTATCTCACTGCTTTCGATAGGAGCCGTAAATTTGGTTAAATTTAAAAACCACTCCGGAACACTGACGACTTGTATATCTTGCGCTCGCTCGATCAAAATTTCATCATCCACGCCTTTTAGTGTGATATTTTGATAATACCCACTATCAAACATGGAATTTATCATAGTCTCCGCCATAGACATATCGTTAGGATCTATAACAGGCTTTAGCGCAAGTCCTAGCGAATTTGCAGTATGTCTTGCATTTGCTCCAAGTTGGTCTGCTATGTAGGTATTTAGACTTTTAAAATTTAAATACCCAACCGCGCCAAATATCACGAAACTAAACAGTGTCGTAGCTACTATTATCTGTTTAAAAAGTGTCATAGTCCCTCTTTTTTCATTTTGTCTATTAATTCCATCCATTTTGGATTTTGCTTTTTGTTTCCACCAGGAACAACCTGCCCAAGCCCCTCTTGTTTTGCAAGGTAAAGCGAATCACCATTAAAACTATAGACCGGAGCTAGGTCTGTTCTTTGTGTTGCTATTTTGATATTACCGTTGATATTATCTAAGATAAGCGGCACCGACTTTGGTGTCTCATAATAAGAAAGCACCATGTGTGCTTGGTTAAATTTAAGAGCTTTAACATAGGTAAAATAAAGCTTACTCGTAGGAACACCAAGCTGTTTTAGAGTAAAATACTTTGCCGTAACAAAGTCCTCACAATCCCCGGCCCCTTTGCCTAAAAATTCCATCCTAGTAGCCCAATAATCCTTTTTGCCCCAAACTTCCATATCATTAGCCCATCTTAAAGAGTTAAAAAATTCATTTACTTTTTTTAATTTTTCTTGCTCGGATTCGTTTTTGAGTGAATTCATTAAGGCATTTAGCGCTACAACTCGTCTTTTGGCATTTTCGCCATATATCTTAGAAACATTAGCTATAGTTGTTGACTGGATAAATTCGCCTATGGCGCTAACGCAAAATAGTAAGGCAAGAGCCGCTAAAAACGCTCTTGCTAAAGAATTTTTTACCTTTTTAGGCATAAATTTTTACTTTAAATCATTTTGGATACTGCAAGCACCTTGAATATATCTTTTAGCAAATCCCGGCTCAAAGCTATCAGCTAGCAAACCCATATTATCAAGAAGTCTGTATTTTGCATAGATTAAAGCCGTTTCGGTATTGATAATCTCTTTTAACGCAGTGTTATACTCACTCTCTGCATCAAGTAAATTTATAAGATCACGACGACCTATCTTAAATTCGTCCTGATATGCGTCAAGCGTTGCCTTTGCATATTCGACGTGTTGAGCAAGATACGACATCTTTTTTTGCTCGAGTTCATAGCTTTGCCATGAAAACTTAAGCGACTCTCTAAGCTCTCTTGTTAGGGTTTCAAGGGCTTGCTGCTCTTGTCTAACAGCCAGCTGACTCTTTTCTTTGTCTAGCTTATCATTTCCTTTATTATAAAGGTTATAGTTAAACCTCACAAGCGCATTTACGCTTTGATCTTCGTAGTTATTATATAACACATCAGTATGATCATACCCGCCAGATACCACAAGATCTACTTTTGGTAAAAACGGTGCATTTTTTTCTTTCACCACAGACTCCGCCATCGCAACATTTGATCTTTGAACCAAAAGAGATGGGTTGCATAGTAAAGCTCTATCATAGACCGCCTGCTCGTTGGTCGGTAGAGGTATATTAAATTCAGGCTCGATTAAATTTTGAGCAAAAAGCTTTTTACCGTATAATCTCTCAAAAGTAGAAACTGCATCTTCATAATTGTTTGCCGCAGAAATATAATTTGACTGCGCCAAGGTATACCTAGATCCTGCTTGGCGCTCTTCTGAAGCTATACCGTATCCAGACTGTGCCCTATCTTTTATCTGTGAGTAAATTTCTTCGTGATTTTTAACATTTAAGTCTTCTATGTCTAAAATTTTCTTAGTTTTTATAACTTCAACATAAGCATTTACCATCTCAAGAGCAAGTCTGTCGGCTCTTTGTGCCACGCTATAAGCAGCAGAGTCAAGACGCGCGCTTTGAGAATTTATCCTATTTTTATCGGCTCCGCCATTGTATAAATTTTCAACTAAAGTAAGTGTTGCGCTTGAAATTCTACCGTTGCCGGTTCTTGTGTTCGTATCATTATCCAAGCGTCTTCTTTCATGCCCAACCGAAGCTTGAGCATCAAGCGTTGGATAGTAGGCGTTTTTGGCGATATTTAGATCTTTACCAACTTGAAGGTAGTTATACTCCGTCTCTTTTAAGCTTGGATTTTCACTAAGAACGGTTTTTATAACTTCATTTAGCGTTACTGCACTATTTTTATCAGTGCCATTTGTTTGTGTTGAGGCAAAATTTGATTGACTAGTTTGAACCAAAAAGCTTTCTTTAGCTTTCTTGGTATCAGCGATATCGGTTTTGCTTAAATTTGTAAAATTTTCACTTTTGATCTTCATGTAAGCGTCGCTATAGCCAGGTGTCGCTCTTAGGTTTGTTAGTATATTATCTGCTTCAGAGGCCGAAATTGCAGAAGTATCGACGTAAAGAAATTCCCTGCCATTTTCAGCATAACTGCCAAAACTAAGTCTTTCGTCTTGTGAAATTATATCTTTTATATTTTGTTTTACGTTAGTTAGCTTAGTCTCGTTTTCAGACTGGGTAAACGCACCTAAAAACACCCTATACGTTAGGTCTTTAGCGGAAGAAATCGTAGCCGCAACTATCATTCCTACGATAAATATCTTTTTCATAGAAATTTCCTTTTTTCTAAAAATTTATAGGCATTTTATATACGAAAATGCCCAATTATACATAAATTCGTTTGAATTTTACAAATTCGCCGCGATCAGATCTATCGGATTTTCAAATTTAACATTTGAGCCGTGTATGTGAAGCGCATTTGAAATTTGCATCTTACAAGCACTGCACTCGGCGCTTACAAATTTCACATTGGTATCATTTACCATTGCGGCTTTTCTTTGTCCTGCCGCACGACTTAGATGATACTTCTCCGCTTGCATCGTCACTCCGCCAAATCCACAACACTCATTTGGATCGCTCATCTCTACTATATCGTAATTTTGCGCTAAAAGTTTACGAGGCTCTTTATAAACTCCTTGCATTTTTCTAGCATGACAAGCATCATGATACGTCACACTCTCTAATCTTTTGCCTTTGCTTGCCAGAATTTGCGCCAAATTTGTCTCTTTCTCAAGATACTCGGTGGCTAGGAAAATTTTCTTACTTATCTCTTTGGCTCTCTCTCGCCACTCGTCATTATCGTGGAAAAAATGCTCGTAATCAACCTTAACCATTGCAGAACAGGTCGCTTCAGGGATAATGATAGCATCTATCTTATCTCTCAGGCTTTCAAAATACTCAATATTTCGCTTAGCCAAAACCTCAACCGTCGCAAAATCACCCGTAAAATACGCCGGTGCGCCACAACAAGCTTGCTTTTTCATCAAATGCACGTTTAGTTTTAGCTCGCGAGCTATTTTTAGCAAGCTCTCACCAATGCTTGTGTATGCGTAGTTTCCCATGCAGCCGATAAATATTCCTATAGTCTTTTCGCCGCCATTATCTATAAATTCCTCATGCGAATTTAAAAAGCTCTTGCCTTTAGCGGTCGGAAATAGCCTCTCTTTTTTTACCATCGGCAGGCTAAAGCGTGGCGTCATCGTGCTCTCTTTTATCTTAAACGCACAGCTTTGAAAGACATAGCCCATTTTAGCGCAAAAGTCCATTATCTTGCGGTAGCGAAGCAGCCAAAAAAACGCCTTTTTATACCAAGCTATGCCGTATTTATTTGCTAGATCTTTTCTGACATTTTCTATCGCCGTATCCACGCGCAAGGAATTTGGGCAGACATCTACGCAGTTGGTGCATAAAAAACAGCTCTCAAATATATTTTTTGCATTTTTATCAAGGTTGAGTTCACCTCGCTCGTAAGCGCCTAAAAGATCCAAAAAACCCCTTGGGCTCGTTACCTCATCGCTATTTATATTGTGGATAGTGCAAACCTGTATGCACTTGCCGCATTTTACACATTTGTCTGAAATTTCACTAAATTTAAACATCATATCGTCTTTGAAAAGCTATTTTTACTATCTTTAAATTTTATCATATATTCATCAAAACACATAGCGATATTGCGGATTATGAGTGTGCCGGTCTCGTTTACGCTGATCTTATCGGGCGTAACGCTAACAAATTCACTCAAATTCTCAAGCTCTTTTAGCTCCCCATTAAAGTGATCAAAAAAGTCTATCTTAAACTCCGCTTCAACCGCTTTTATATCAAGCGCGAAGTTACTCATCAGGCTCATTATAACAGCCTTTCTAAGCAGGTCTTCATCGTTTAGATAAACACCCTTTGCGTAAGGTAAAATTCCGCTATCAAGGGCCTTTTCGTATTCGTCCATATCTTTATAATTTTGCGCGTAGTAGCGCTTGCCCTCACCTATACTGGTTAGTCCTATACCGATAAGATCGGCTCCTCCCTTTGTCGTATAGCCTTGGAAATTTCTATGCAAAGTCCCGTTTGCAAGCGCGCCAAAAAGCTCGTCATTTGGCTTTGCAAAGTGATCCATGCCTATCATTTTATAGCCGTTTTTGATAAAAAACTCGGCCGTGTATTTTAAAATTTCAAGTTTGGTTTTTGGGCTTGGGAGCGTAGCTTCATCAAATTTACGCATTGACTTTTTAATCCACGGCACATGAGCATAGTTAAACACCGCCAGCCTATCAGGACTTAGCGTCAAAGCCTTATCAAGCGTAGTTTTAAAGCTCTCAAGTGTTTGATAAGGAAGTCCATAAATAAGATCCATATTGATTGAGTTTATACCTTTTGCGCGTGCCATGTCTACAGCATTTTTAGTGATCTCATAAGGCTGTATCCTATGAATTTCCTTTTGCACTTTCTCATCAAAGTCTTGCACGCCGTAGCTTATGCGGTTAAACCAATGCGAGACAAGCACATCAAGTTGCTCATCGGTTAAAAATCTAGGATCTATCTCGCAGCTAATCTCCGCCTCACTCATAAAATTTGGAAATTTAGCTTTTATAAGACGGATTATTTTATCAAGTTGTTCGGCATTGTAAAAAGTAGGAGTACCGCCGCCAAAATGCATCTGAAGCACAGGCGCATTTGTGTCAAGATGACGTGATAAAAGCTCAAGCTCTTTTGCCAGATACTCGATATATCGCTCTTTTTTATCCTCTTTACTTGTATAAATTACATTGCAACCGCAAAAATAACAGGCGCTTCTACAAAACGGAAGGTGCAAATAAAGCGAAAGAGGTCTTGATTTATCACGATTTTCAAGCTCGTTTATATATGCTTTATAGTCAAATTTATCACTAAACTCAAGCGCAGTCGGATAGCTTGTATATCTTGGCCCAGGGCGTGAATACTTTACATATGCGTCAAAATCAATCATTAAATTTACTCCTAGCTGCTTTCATCATCTCGCTCATATCGACAAATAAATTCGGATGATCTTTTTTTATGTTTTTTACTAATTTCTCAATATCAACACTAAAATTTTTCTCATTTTTCTTCGTTGCTATGCGTTTTATCTCATCCATAGCCACAACCCAAACATCACTAAAATCAATCGGAACATTCTGCCAAATCGTCTTTTCAAGCTTTAGATCAAAATTTTCTTTTTGCAGTTTACGAAAGGCTTCGATCATCTGCGAAAGGGATTTTATCGAAACCATCGTGTGTAAATTTTGGTTTTCATCGATACCAAACCAAGGCTCAACACCATCCCAAGAGCCACTTTTTAAATTTAAAGCACGCTCGTTTGGATTATCAGTCGGCACTATCTCAAATATCGTTCTCTCATCCTCGTTAATACCAAGTGAGCTGCTAATCTCGTTGATTTTAGCCAGTGGATTTTTATTTTTTTCACTCATTATTTTCTCATTTCAAATTTTATCTATGCCTATCAAGCCAAACCATTACACCCTTTTGTGCGTGCAGTCTATTTTCCGCCTCGGCAAAAATTTCGTCCGCATGCGCCTCAAAAACCTCTTCGCTCACTTCATATCCGCGGTAAGCAGGTAAGCAGTGCAAAAATATAGCTTTTTTATCGGCTAATTTCATTAGCTCACTATCCACACAAAAGCCCGCAAATTCTTTTATGCGTTTTTCCTTTTCCGCCTCTTGTCCCATTGAGACCCAAGTATCGGTAGTAACGACATTTGCGCCGCTTATCGCCTCTTTTATATCATTTGTGATGATGATTTTAGCACCTGAGATTTTAGCATTCTCCTGAGCCGCGGCTAAGATCTCCGCATCCACCTCATAGCCCTTTGGCGTGGCGACTCTAAGCTCAAAGCCAAGCTTGCTAGCTAACATCAGCCACGAGTGAGTCATATTATTTTCGTCTCCCACATATGCAGCCTTTACCTCTTCCACTTTTAGCCCGCACTCTATCATAGTTAGCATATCGGCCATTAGTTGCACGGGATGAAATTTATCACTAAGTCCGTTTATCACAGGGATCTTACTAAATTTCGCAAATTCCTCCAACGTCTCATGGCGATTAACGCGAAGCATCGCCATATCGCACATTCCACTTATTACGCGTGCCGTGTCTTTTATAGGCTCACCGCGTCCGATTTGGATATCATTTGAGCTTAGAAACATCGCATGCCCGCCAAGCTGATACATCCCCACATCAAAGCTCACCCTAGTCCTAGTAGAGCTTTTCTCAAATATCATAGCAAGACTTTGCTCTTTTAGATAAGGCTTATAGTTTTTGTCTTTAGCCTCTTTTTTTATCTCGATGGCTAAATTTAAAATTTCAATAATTTCCTCTTTACTAAAGTCGTTTAACGTTAAAAAATGTCTCACTTAAAGTCCTTTTCTTAAAATTTGGGCAGCCTCTTTGGCGTGGTAGCTTATGATCAGATCTGCACCCGCCCTTTTAAAGCCAAGCAAGGTCTCCATCATCACTCTTTCATAATCAATCACACCAGCTTTTGCTCCAGCTTTTAAAAGAGCATACTCACCACTTACGTTATACGCACAAACGGGAAGTCTTGTAGCATCTCTTAGCTCACGAATGATGTCTAAGTAGGCAAGTGCGGGTTTTACCATGAGTATATCGGCTCCTTGCGCCTCATCTTCCAAGCTCTCATTTACTGCCTCCAAGCGGTTTGCAGCGTCCATTTGATAGCTTCTTCTATCGCCAAAGCTTGGCGCGCTCTCTGCTACGTCACGAAACGGTCCGTAATACGCTGAAGCAAATTTGGTCGAATACGCCATAACAGGCAGATTTTCATAGCCGTTTTCATCAAGTGCTTCTCTAAGCGTCGTGATAATGCCGTCCATCATGCCACTAGGTGCTATCATATCAGCTCCGTTTTTAGCATGTATAAGCGCTTGCTTGGCTGAAATTTCAAGCGTAGCATCATTATCAACAGTCTCATGAACATGATCTAAAATTCCACAATGTCCGTGATCTGTGTATTCGCAAAAGCAAAGGTCGGTTACGACGACAAGGTGTGGAAATTTATCTTTGATCGCACGAAGCGCTGTGGCTATAATACCATCATTACTTAATGCGTCAGAGCCGATACTATCTTTTAAATTTGGAATTCCAAACAAGATAATAGACTTTATGCCCAAATTTACGATAACTTCGCACTCTTTTAAAATTTCATCTAAACTCATCTGAAAGACACCCGGCATAGAGTTTATCTCTTTTTTTATCCCCTTGCCTTCCACCACAAAAAGCGGATATATAAAGTCGCTTGCACTAAGCGAATTTTCACGAACCATGTCCCTTATTGCAGGGTTTATCCTAAGTCTTCTAAAGCGTTTAAACATAATTTTGCCTTTTATCTGCTAAAATATTTCATTTTATAAGTGTATCATAGTTGGAGTAAATTTAATATGAAAATCGAGATTTCAAACATTGCCAACCTGCCCTCAAGATTTGGTAAATACAAAATTAAAGCTTTTAAAGAGCGATTTAAAGAGCATTTAGCGATCTACAAAGAGCCTTTTGGCGATGTAACAAATGTGCGTATCCACTCAGAGTGTCTAACAGGAGATGCGATAGGAAGCCTAAAATGCGACTGTCGCGATCAACTTGAGGCGAGTTTAAAATTTATAGAAGAACATAGCGGTATGGTTATCTATCTTCGTCAAGAAGGTCGTAATATAGGGCTTTTAAACAAAATAAACGCTTACGCACTTCAAGACAAAGGGCTTGATACGATAGAGGCAAACCACCAACTTGGCTTTAAAGCCGACGAGCGAACATATGAGATAGTTGATTTTATCTTAAAACATTTTGGTATAACAAAGATAAATTTACTCACAAACAACCCACTTAAACTAATGGGGTTAAAGTGTGTAGAAGTCGTAGCAAGAGTGCCGATCGTAATAGAGCCAAACGAATTTAACGAGGGTTATTTGCGTGTTAAAAAAGAGCAAATGGGACATATTTTAGATGAAAAATAGCTTGGTTTTGTCACCTGAATTTAAAGATAAAACAGTTAAATTTGCCGAAATTTTAGCCAAATTTAACCGCATACACAGCCTTACAAACTACAAAAATATAGACGAGCAAATTCTTGACAGCATAACTCCGATAGAAATTTTTGACATAAAAGATGCTAAAGTAGCCATTGATGTCGGTAGTGGTGCCGGCTTTCCTGCGATATTTTTAACAATGATAATGAACGAATGCGAGTGGCATTTGTTTGAGCCAAACGCTAAAAAATCATCCTTTCTAAGTTACGCAAAAGTTGCTCTAAATTTACAAAATCTCACGGTTCACAGCCAAAAGATCGAAAATTCTAATAAATTTCATGCAGACCTTATAACATCAAGAGCCTTGATGAAAACACCCCAGTTGATCAAAATATGCAATGGCTTTTATGATAAAAGCACAAAATTTCTACTTTATAAGGGATCGAGCGTAAACGAAGAACTAGGCGATATAAAGGCTGAAATTTATAATAACAAAAACAGAAATTACATTTTAATGGAAAATATATGCTAGGAAAAATCATAACTTTAATCATCGTATTTGCGGTAATTTATCTCGTATTTTTTAAAATGCTACGCAAAAAAGACAGTGGGAATAAAGAAATAGAAAATTTCGTAGAATGCGACAAATGCGGCACTTTCGTCGACATGAAAAGTGCTGTTTTAAGCAACGGCAGATATGTCTGTCGTGATTGCATAAAGGCTAGATAATGCAACTTATCGGACATGAGCTAGTGGAATTTGAACCGCTATTTTGGACGCAAAGCACAAACGAGATGTCAAAAGATAGGCTAAATTTGTTTGAGTTTGATAAAGATCTCATAAAATTTGCAAAGCAACGTCAAATGAACTTCGCCACCGTCTGCATAGACACCAAACAAGCCATCATAGCAAACGCTTGTGGCGCAAAATTTATACTTTGCCATAAATTAATCGCAAAAAATTTGTCCGACCTGGCACAATTTTATCTTTTTGACGCAAAAATAGCCTGCGTAATAACTCATGAGCACGAGCTTGAAGAGCTTGCTAAATTTGGCGTTGATGTTGCGATATTTCAGAAAGGGGTCGTAGGTGGAAATTTTTAAAACCTGTTTTTTAATGGTAGGGCTTGTGCTTCTTTTTATGTTTGTAGGAGCATGGATCGGTGGCGAACAAGGCATGATAATGGCATTTTTAGTGGCGCTTGGCATGAACTTTTTTAGCTACTTTTTTAGCGACAAGTTGGTATTAAAGCGCTATAACGCCATTGAAGTAGACGAAAACAGCGCGCATGGACTTTATGCCATCGTTAAAAGACTTTGCCAAAAAACAAGCATGCCAATGCCTCGCATTTACATCATACCCGAGCAAATGCCAAACGCCTTTGCCACAGGAAGAAACCCAAGCCACGCAGCCGTAGCGGCAACGGAAGGGCTTTTAAATTTATTAGACGAAAACGAAGTGGAAGCGGTTTTAGCTCACGAGCTAAGCCATGTGCGCCACTACGACATCCTAACCGGAACGATCGCCGCAGTTATTGCAGGGGCGATCGCCATGCTTGCAAATTTTGCTCAATTTGGCACGATGAATAGAGAAAATTCACAGCGCAACAATGCTCTTATGATGATCATCATCGCGGTTGTGATGCCACTAGCAGCTAGCGTAATACAAATGGCTATCTCAAGAGAAAGGGAGTATAAAGCCGACAAAGGTGCAGCGCTAATGACTGGACACCCGGAGTGGCTAGCAAGCGCACTAAACAAGCTTGAAAACTACTCGCGCTCATATGCTATACAAAACGCCTCACCGCAAAGCGCACATATGTTTATCGTAAATCCATTTGGCTCATTTAAAGACAAATTCAGCGGTCTTTTTAGGACTCATCCAAGTACAAGCGATAGGATAGTAAGGCTAAACGAGCTAGCTCAGCAACTAAGCACAAGTCATAGAAATCACGGGGCAAGCGGCTTTTTTAGAAGATAAATTTATTGATTTTGCAGCAAAAGACAGTCAGCCTTTTTAATGCTATACTCAAACAAAAGCTTGCCAGTCTCAAAATAAAAAACATGTTCCATAATAATGTCTTGGTCAAGCATATCAAGAGCTTTTTTATCGGAGCAAATTTGAGTCAAGTTCATTTTTCTTGTTTCGCTTGCGTATTTTTCAAGCTCTTCTTTGTTAAATTTTGAGACCCAAGTCTTTTTTGTGTCATTAACAGCATATCTATAAAGCAAGACATCAGCGATATTTAAAAGGTCGTTTAAAACGATGTTTGAATTACATCTAAGCGGAAGAGCCTTTTTATATGCTTTGGCATAAATTTCAGCAGCTTCGTGGCTTGTTTGAGAGAGGACAAAATTTAAAATCACACATAGTAAAAAAACTACTCGCAACTGCTCTTATCCACCGATATATCAAAAAGATGTTTGTTGTTTAGCGTATAGCTACCATTTAGTTTTATACCTCTGTTTAGCATGACTTTTGCAATACTTGTAGCGCAAATCGCACTTTTGCCGTTTTGATAGAATTCATTTTTAAGCCGTGCCACCTGTGCTTTTTTTAAATTTGAAATCTTTCTATTTGCGGTATCGTTTAATTTAAAATTTGCATTGACGTTTAAACCATCAATATCAAGCGAGTCTATCACAACCATCTCATCAACTCTGTATGGTAAATTTTGACCTGCTAGTTGTTTTATAAATTTTGGAATTTCTTCCGTTTTTAGACTTGATAAAATTTGTTCATAAATTTTAAGCTCGTTTGCGTTATTTGCAAAAGCCACCACTCCCAAGCAAATGGCAAAAAGAGCTTTTTTCATGATTGCCATTTTCTATCTATAAACGGCGAGAGCTTTGTTAAAACATCATAATTTATCGTATTAAAAAACTGCGCCCACACATTTGCATCATCAAACACACAAACCATCTCACCGCAATTTTCACAGCTAAAGCTATCCATCGACATCTTGCCAAGAAGCCGTTTGCCGTTTGCTAGCGTTAGATCTCCATCTCCAGTATATCGCAAAAGCCCGTCGCCATATCCAAGGTCATATGTAGCTATATTTATGTCGCTTGTAGCGCAAAATTTAGCCCCATATCCTACGCATTGACCGGCTTTTAGCACTCTTTGACTAATGCGCTGTGCCCACAGACTAAGAACGGGTTGCAAATTTAGACTATCGTTAAACTGCGCGTATCCATGCTGAGCGATACCTACACGAACCATATCATCGCTCATATCGCTAAATCTTTCAACTCCGGCTGAGTTATGAGAGTGAAATATCGGTTTTAAAAGTCTAAATTTATCACAAAAGGCGAGAATTTTCACCTTCGCCTCACTAAATTTTTGCTTTTGCACAAAATAATCCGCATTCATCTCGTCACTAGCCCTAAAGTGCGTGTAAGCACCCTCAAGCTTTAAATTTTTACTTAAAATAACATCAAAAGCACTATCAAGCTCATCTATACAAAGCCCGTTTCTATGCATGATCGTATCAATCGCAAGATGAATTCTAGTGCCGTCTTTAACGCTATTTAAAGCATAAATATCATTTATACCGTATATGAAATTTTGACTTTCGTTTTTATTTGGTATGTGAGAAAGGATCAAAATTTTATCAAAAAACTCACCTATCTCATGCGCCTCTTTTTCGTTTTTTACGGCACAAAATTTTATACCAAATTCCTTTGCAACAGGAGCTATAAGCAAAGCCCCGTGCCCATATGCGTTATCCTTTAAAACCAAGATAACGCGCTCTTTACCGCCCGCTTTATTGCAAATTTGTGTTAGATTATGTGTATAGGCGGATTTATTTAGACGAATTTCAGACATTAAATTTCACATCATAAGCGCTATATACGTCTGGTAGTAGCTTTCTAACAGCGTAGTCATACGCATAAAATTTGGCATAAATTTCTTTTAAATTTACATCTTTTGCTTTATCAAAATCAAAAACATCAGTATCACCCTTTTTAGGCACATTTGCATCTAATAACTCAAAAAATTGCGCTCTTGCGGCAAAAATTTTTTCTATCTTTTCCTTAACTTGTGCTTGTTTTGACTCTTCTTGCACGCTTACTCCTCTATTAAAATTTTCATATCGTCGCCGTAAAGTTTCACGTAAAGTGTTTTTTGTCCTTGAAATTTATATGTCGGCGTAGAGTAGTCCTCAAAAAAACTTACTCTAAAAATATTCTCATTTTTTAAATTCGGATAAGGTGTGATGATAAGGTTCGAAAAAGCTATATTTTTACTCTCTTTTCTGGCAAATATCGCTCTTTTCATGCTTTGAAATTTATCCAAACTCATACCGTCGTATCTTGCGAAATTTTTATCGTAAAATTTTAGATAATTTTCTATATCGCTCTCACTCCATGTCTTTTTCCATCTAAAGAGCTTTGAAATAATAACAGCGATTTGCTCGGCACTTGCATTTGGCTTAGCATCTTCGTAAATTAACGCCAAAGAGCGCTTGTAATCGATGATTTTGTCGTATTGCATTAAAGTATCGTTCTCCATGGCGACACAGCCTTTTGTTTTAAGCTCATCAGTCCTCTCGCCATCAAGCGGATAACCATGTATCCATATGCCTCCGCCGTTTCTTTTTGCAAGTTTATCAAGTAAATTTGGGTAAGAAAGAGAAAATGCAAGCGGTCCAAGATATCTATCGCTAGGCACAAATCTTCTTGTTAGCTGATACACGCCAATCGGCGTCTTAAGGTCGCCCTCTATAAGCTTTTCACCGCTTTTGCCAACTATAACGCTAGTATCAAAAGTCTGCTTTAAAACACCGTCCGAGTAAGTAAATACGCTTAGTTTTTTATCTGTTTTATCAACCACCGTAAGCAAAATATCATTGTCATAGTAACCGTATTTTACGTCCTTGCCATCAAGCTTTTTAAGCCAATACTCTTTGCTTAAGATATTTTTTTCTATCTCTTTTATGACAGCTGAAATTCCATTTTTTAGGTAAATTTCTTCGTAGTTTTGAGCCCAAGCGGCCACCATGAAAGACACAAGTAATAAAAGCTTTTTCAATCTAACCCCATTAAAGTAAAAATTTAAAGCGTAATTATAGCCTAAAAATTTCACTTTTAAGCGTTAAATTTCACTTTTTAAGCTAAGCACTATATAATAAAACTTGCGTATAATAACATAAAATACAAAAAAATAATTTCACAAGGAGTTAGTTATGAAAAAATTTCTACTTGTTTGCCTTTTGTCGGGCGGTTTTTGTGCGAGTCTCTTAGCAGCTGATATTAGCGTTGAAAATTTAAGAGCTCGTCCTTCAAATATCGGTGCAAGCAATAGTGCGATATTTATGGACATAAAAAACAGTTCAAACGCCGATGTAAAACTAGTCGCTGTTAAATCAAGCATATGCAAAAGCACTGAGCTACACACACATAAACTGGTTGATGGCATGAAAATGATGACAAAGATAGACGACATAAATGTTCCCAAAGAAAGCATGGCAAAACTAGCTCCGGGCGGACTTCACGTCATGCTTATAGGGCTTGATAAACCGCTTGTTGACGGTGATATAGTTGATCTTGAAATGAGCTTTGATAACGGAGAAATACTAAATTTTAACGATATAAAAGTCATAAACAACTTCAGATAAACGCAGCTTGCGTTATTTAACCACATTTATGCAAATTTAGGAGTGTGTAATGAAAAAAATATTTGCTTTTTTGGTTTTTGTGCTAATAATCGGTGGAGCTGCTCTTTTGCTTCTAAAACCGTCAAAATACGACTTTAAGGCGTATTCTCCAAGCGGAGAAGTTAGCTTGCAATCATTTGAAGGAAAATATAAAGCGATATATTTTGGCTATCTTTTTTGTCCAGATGTTTGTCCTACTACGCTTTCACTGGTAGGCGATGTGCTAACTAAGCTAGATAGAAATGACTTTGAGCTAATCTTCATAACGCTTGATCCAAAGCGAGATAAGCCAGAAGACCTAACAATGATGGCTAAAAATTTCTATAAAGATGCAACTGGTCTAAAGCTACTTGACATTGACAAAGTAACGGCGAATTATGGAGTTAAATTTAAAGAAATTCCTATGCCAAATTCGGAAATGTTTTATACCGTAGCACACAGTTCATCGATATATCTAATCGACAAAAATGGTAAATTTTACTCTGAAATTTCAAATCTAACCACAGAAAATATCAAAGAAAACATCTTAAATCTTATCAAAGAAAGACCGTAATCAAAATGATAAAAATACATAAATTTCTTCTTACAACACTATGCGCTACGACTATGTTTGCTGAAGTTGCGACCATAGATGCAACACCAAAAAATATATCTGAATTTAAACAGGTCATAGACATTAGAACACCTCCTGAATGGCACAACACAGGCGTAGTAAAAGGTGCAAAACTTATTACTATGACAAATGACAAAGAGGGCTTTTTGATGTCATTAAAGGCAGCCGGCATAGACACAAAAGAGCCAATCGCGCTTATTTGCAGAAGTGGCGCAAGAAGTAGAGCTTTTGCAGAGTTTATAAATGGCGATAACCTAAAGATTATCAACCTACATGGGGGCATGAGTTCACTCATAGCAAAAGGCTATCAAACCGTTTCGCCCAATCAATAAATATAAATTTTATGTAAAATATTTAAATTTAAATCGTATCATATCGTATAAATTTTAAAAGGAGAAAAAAGATGAAAAACTATCTTGATATTATAAATTTTCGCCATGCATGCAAAATTTTTAACGACACAAAAAAGATTAAAAGCGAAGATTTTGATTTTATTTTAGAAGCGGGTCGTGTAAGTCCAAGCTCGACAGGACTTGAGCAATGGGACTTTGTAGTGGTGCAAAACCCGGCACTTAGAGAAAAGATACGCAAGGTATCATGGGATCAACCGCAAATCACCACTTGCTCGCACTTGGTTATCATTTTAGCTAAAATTTCAGATATCAAAAGCGATAGCAAATACGTAGCTGATATGATAAACAGACGTCCTGATAAAACACCTCAAGAGCATGAAGCTAGAGTGAATTTTTACAAAAGTTTCATCACAGAGAATTTTAAAGACGACGATGAGTTGCTATTTCAGTGGTCACACGAGCAGTGCATGTATCCTGCGATAAACATGATGAATGCCGCAGCATCTCTTGGCATAGACAGCTGCCCGATAGAGGGTTTTGAGCGTGAAGAGGTTGGCAAGCTTTTAAATATCGATCCCAAAAAACACCGCGTAGCCATAGCTATACCGTTTGGATACCGCCTAAACGAACAGCCTGTTAAATATCGCAGAACGATGGACGACGTTGTTACTTGGATAAATTAATCTACTTAACGAGCCAAATTTCGGCTCGTTAAAAATCTTCAAAAATTTACTTTTTAAAAATTCAAACAATTATTAAAATAAGAACATAGCAAAATATAAATAAAACTGTATCAAAATGAAAGTTATTAAAAGGGATTTAAATAGCCTAAATGGTGGAAGCGAGGGGGATCGAACCCCTGTCCAAAAACAAAACAACCGCAGCCTCTACATGTTTAGCAAAAGTGAAAGTTTCATCTAGCAAGGCTCACTTTCCAAAACCAAAAGCTAGACTAAGACAAGGTTTCGACCCTCAGCTCGTCAAACTGCTAGCCTACACTATCTGGATTACTCGCGGACTCTTTTAGATAGTATCAAAAAGCGCAAGGCTCAACTGAACTTACGCGGCTTTAGCGTAAGCAGGAGCGAAATTAACGTTATTTGCGTTTAAATTTAATTTGAGCTTTTTACGCTTTGCTCAAAGCGACATGCCACCACGACCATCCTGCTCCTGTCGAAGCCAAGTCGCTCCCGTAAAGAGATTAGCCCAGTATTTTACAGCTTTTTAAATTTTTAGTCAAGCTGCGAAGGTATATCGATTATATTTGGATTGAGAACACTAAAATACTCAGCATCACCTTCTATATCGTTTTTGTATTTTGCAAATTGATCACTAACAAGCAAAAGCCAATCAATAAAACTATCATTTGCGGGTCCTTGCAAACTCCTAGCCTCCTCGCAGACATCTTCGGCAAGCGTGGTAAGTTTTAAAACAGGATCGATATGCATATAACCTGCGGCGGATTTGATATTATGAAAAATTCTAAAAAGTTCATCGATGTTGTTTTTAAATTTGTCCTCGCGTGATAAATTTACGATTAAAGGCTCCATTAGATCACACATCAACGAATAATGCGATAAAAATTCCTCAACAATATCATAAGAAAAGTCCACTTCAAGTCTTTTTAGCATACCCATTTTTACATCCTTAGCATAGGTTGATATGAATTGTAACAAAATTTTGATAAAATTAAATAATTTTTGTTAATATTTGGAGAATTTAATGACCGCTAACACAAAAAAAATAACAGTCACCGATATACAAAAGAAAAAAAACAAAGAGCCAATAGTTGCCATAACGGCTTATGATGCACTTTTTGCAAAAATCTTTGATGAAGCGGCGGATATCATTCTTGTCGGAGATAGCTTAAATATGAGCTTTAACAACAAGCAAGACACCTTAAGTATCGGTATAAACGAGATGATATATCACACAAATGCCGTATGTGCGGGCGCAAAACAAGCACTTATCATAACCGATATGCCATTTGGTAGCTACACAAATGAGGATATGGCATTAAAAAATGCAGTTAAAATTTTCAAAAAAACAAAAGCAGATGCAGTTAAATTAGAAGGCGGGCTAAGAGTGGCAAACACCATCAAACGCCTTTGCGATGAAGGCATAAGCGTATGCGGACATATCGGGCTAATGCCTCAATTCGTGAGATTTGAAGGTGGCTATAGCGTCAAAGGTCGCGATCCAAAAACCGCTCAAAATTTAATCAACGACGCAAGAGCGCTAGAGGCAGCCGGGGTGTTTGCCATCGTGCTTGAAGGAGTTGTTTCCGATGTTGCGCAAGCAGTTAGCAAAAGTGTAAATGTACCGATAATCGGCATAGGTTCAGGGAACCAAGTAGATGGGCAAATTTTAGTTTGGTCTGATATGCTTGGCTTTTTTGATAAATTTAAACCAAAATTTGTAAAACGCTACCTAGATGGCGCCAATTTGATCAAAAATGCCGTTCAAAACTATGCTGATGAAGTAAAAAGCAGAGCCTTCCCAAACGAAGAATTTGAGTATAAAAACTAAAAATAAAATTTAAAATAGAAGATGAAATGGATAGAATAGTAGAAATAGAAAAGATAAATTTCGAAAGCGAATACGAGGTTTCACTCCGTCCGTCGGTATTTGATGATTATATCGGGCAAGAAAAGATCAAGCAAAATTTAAATGTCTTCATAAAAGCTGCCAAAAAGCGTGGTGAGTGCTTAGATCATGTGCTTTTTTACGGACCTCCCGGGCTTGGAAAGACGACCTTAGCTCACATCATCGCAAACGAAATGGGAGTAAGTATAAAAATGACCGCCGCCCCGATGATAGAAAAAAGTGGCGATCTAGCAGCGATACTTACAAACCTACAAGAGGGCGACGTGCTTTTTATAGATGAAATTCATCGCCTAAGTCCAGCCATAGAAGAAGTGCTATATCCTGCGATGGAAGACTTTCGTCTTGACATTATCATAGGTTCGGGACCGGCTGCTCAAACGATAAAGATAGACTTACCAAAATTTACCCTCATCGGAGCTACAACGCGTGCGGGCATGATCTCCGCACCTTTGCGCGATCGCTTTGGTATGGACTTTCGTCTTCAGTTTTATACGCCGTCAGAACTATCTCGTATCGTAGAAATCGCCTCTGCAAAACTAGGCAAAGAGTGCAACATAAAGGCATCTTTGGAAATAGCCAAGCGCTCACGCGGAACACCGCGTATCGCTTTAAGACTATTAAAACGAATTCGCGACTTTGCCGAAGTAAACGATGAAAATTTCATCTCACATGAGCGAAGCAAAGAGGCGCTTGACGCACTTGGTGTAAACTCTCTTGGCTTTGACGAAATGGACATAAAATACCTAGAAATTTTACTAGAAGCAAAGCGCAGACCTCTAGGACTAAGTACGATAGCCGCAGCAATGAGCGAAGATGAGGGGACAGTTGAGGACGTACTTGAACCATACTTGCTAGCAAACGGATATATCGAGCGAACTGCTCGTGGCAGGATCGCCTCAGCAAAGGCATATGATGTGTTTAAAATTTCGCCGCCAAGCGATCTAAAAGCTAGCGAGAAAACACTATTTAATGAGTGAGCATTTCTCACTCAAAAGTTAGATAAAATTAATCCCAACTATTAACCCAAAGCTTCATGTTTTTGTATAAACTACTACTTTAATATGGCCACCTGACATCAAATAAACCATTCTCACTCACTCAGCTTGGCATGGTATTGTTTTTTATTTTATTTATCATTTTGAGGTTAATTTATTTAAAGCTTCTGTAATATTTTCATTATTTGCGCCGGTTCTACCTAGCAAATTTACCAAAAACCACCATAGAACTCCTACTTTCATAAAGCAATTTCGCATCGTCCGTAAACGGATAAAACTCGCTCATTTCTCCTCCTTTGTAAATTTAACTTATTTTACTCCTCATCACTTAATCACCAATAAAAAGAAGACATGCAAACAAACTGTTACACTAAACGTATAATACACAGCAAGATAGCAAACGCGAAATGTTATGAAATATTTAATACAAAATTGACCGTGGATTATTTGATATTATTTGCTATAATATTGTCTTTTAGCAAGGAAAGCAATGAATAGTCGCATATTTTTTGGATTTTTAGTATTTTTTGCACTCTCTTTAGTGCTTTATCTATTTAAACCATTTTTGTTAAATATCTTTATCGCCATGCTTTTGGCGGTCGCAACATCAAACATAAACGTCAAATTTCTAACCATTACAAAAAACAAAAGAACTCTATCGGCTTCGCTTACGACGATAGTTTTATTCTTGTTGTTCATAGCGCCTTTGCTTTATGCAGTTATAAAAATAACCAAGCATGCAGCAGGCTTTGACATAGATAATATCACGACGACTATCGACTACATAAAAAATTACGACTTCAAGCTCCCTGGCGCACTTTCGTTTTTAGAGCCAAATTTCAAGGAATTTATAAACGAATTTGACATCAAAACACTCTTTACTCAACTCATATCAAACCTTACAAATTTAGGTAAAACCAGCGTTAAATTTATAGCCGATATAATTGTTATACTTGTGTTTTTCTTTTTTTGCAACCTTTATGGAAGCGAGCTTGTTGCGTATTTAAAAAATGCTCTTCCGTTAGAAAAATACGACACACAGTATGTCTTAAGCGAGGTAGCAAACGTAATGAGCGTCGTATCATACTCAACCATAGCAAATATGATAATACAAGGTTTTTTGTTTGCTATTATCACTATGATATACGGATATGATGGCTTTTTGACGGGAATTTTATTTGCTTTTGCGTCACTTGTGCCAGTCATCGGCGGTCTTTTAGCATGGGGTCCGCTAAGCCTTTACGAGTTTGCAAACGGTAATGTTTCTGCAGCGATCGTGATCGCCGTTTATACGATCGTAGTTATATCAATCATCGCAGATACCTTCTTAAAGCCTCTCGTGATAAAATTTATTAACTCTCGTTTGGTTAAAATTCCAACTCAAATAAACGAACTTTTGATATTTTTTGCAATGATCGCGGGACTTACTACATTTGGCTTTTGGGGCGTGATACTTGGTCCTGCTATCGTTACGTTTTTTATGTCCGTTATAAAACTTTACACTCTACTTAGAGAGAGATCATTTGTATAATTGAGGAGAAGACATGGTATTTGAAGATGAATTTATAAAAGTAGAACGCGAAGAAAACGAGCTTCCTTGGGTTAAAATTTTTACCAAATTCCCATACCGAGAGCTTAGTGAATGCGACGAAAAAACTCGTGCAAGACTTTTTGAAGCGATGTTAATAACCGAAAAAACTATGCTTGAGTTTTATAATCCAACAAAAATAAACATCGCAAGCTTTGGCAACTATGTCCCTCACGTGCACATACACGTCATAGCACGTTTTGAAGACGACGTATTTTTCCCAGAAAGCGTTTGGGGCAAGAAACAACGCGAAAGCAAGTTAAATTTAGCCAAATTTGATGACTTTGCAAAAATTTTAAGCGATAGCTTAAAAGGATGATTGTTGCAAGATAAAAAAAATGCCATAATCTCCGTCACGCTTATCGTAAGCCTAGTAGTTTGCACCATACTTTACAATCTATACTCACAGTATCTAAAAGAGCGTAAAGAAGAGAGTATAAAGGTTTATTTCGACTATCAGATCAAACAACTTAACAAAAACATAGAAGACGCAAAACTATCATCGCTGGCACTTGCTATCATCTTAAGCAAAAACGACGCGATACAAGAGTGTTTTACAAGCAACGACAGAACAAAGTGCTTGCAAGATGTTGAGGAGATAATAAACACCTTCGGCACGGTTTCCGTATATAAAAATTTACGTCTTCATCTGCATACAAAAGACTTAAGAAGCTATGTTAGAAGCTGGGATACAAAGCTTTATGGAGATAAACTTACTCACTTTAGACACCTCATCAGCGAGTCAGCAAAGCAAAAACGACCAATGACAGGGATAGAAGTCGGCATGGCTGGAGTTAAGATCCGCTCCATATCAGGAGTAATGGCAGGCGAGCAAAATGTTGGCACGATAGAGGTTATGCTTGATTTTGAGTACATGGGAGAGTTTTTTAAAGAACAAGGTATCGATCTTTTTGTGCTTTTAGATAAGGACCAAGCCATAAGCAAACAAGGCATAAGAAACGCAAATTTACTTAGCAAATACTATATCGAAAATTTAAATACCGCAAATTTAAATATACTTGAAATTTTACGCGATATAGACTTTGATCAAAATGACTTCATAAGATATAAGAAGCATTATTTTAGTGTCGTGCCACTTATGGATGCTAGCTCAAAGCGTATAGGATATTACGTGCTTCATATCAACAAAGATGAAAAAGAGCGCAACCTATCACAAAACTACATCCCAGACAACGAGTTCTTGTTTTAAATGTTATCAATCTGAAATTTGAAAATAATAATAAAAAGTGCTTCCCTCTTTAGGGACGCTTTTTACTTCGTATTTTATATCTTCCTTGTTACAAATTTCACTCACGATATTTAGCCCCAGACCAAAACCGCCTCGCACCTCGTCTTCTCTTACATAACGCTTCCAGATACGCTTTGTATCTTTAATACCATCACCAAAATCCTGAACACTAAGCACGGCCTCTTCGCCGTTTGATCTTAAATTTATTATCACCCTGCTATCTTGAGGACTGTATTTTATAGCATTTGTAATGGTATTGTCGATTATCCTTTGAGCTGCAAGTTTGCTGATATTGACAAAAATTTTTTCTTCTAAATTTGGAACAAGCATAATATGTTTTGACTGGGCAACGCTATTTAAAAACAAAATTCTTTCATGTATATATAAGCCAAGGTCAATCCGCTCTTTTGGAAATTTTATATATCCGCGTTTGATGTAAAACTCGACATCTTCGTATGTTATTTGCATTTGTTTTAGGGCATTTTTGATACGATTTGTGTATTTGTTATCCATGCCAAGCATTTCAAGGTTCATACCTGCTACGCCAAGAGGTGTTTTTAGCTCATGCATGGCATCGTTAAAGAAGTTACTCATGTATCTTTGAACATCTTTGTATGGCTTTACACTACCAAGATAACTCATATAAAGTATAAAAAACACCATAACCAAGGCAACGGTAAGCATAAGAGCGGTTAAGAAAACCATACGTTTGTTGCTTTGCTCTTGGGTTACTATGATATAGTAAAGCTTTTTATCCTTAAAGAAAAAACTCTTATAAAATAAAAATTTACCTTGCTCAAGCACAACAAATTTAAAATTTTCAGGTCTTACACTAAGGGTAGAAACGATCGGGTTAAAATCAGCATCATAAATAGCGTATTTAAATATAAGAGAAGTTGGCATCTCTTTGTTGTTTAAAAACAGTGTTCGTATTTGTTTTTCGTATTTAAGTAAGCTAAAAAGATTTTTTGAAGTCTCATCTTTTTGGCTTAATCCCAAAATAACCAAACTTTGAAATACAAATAACGCCATAATGACGATAGTGGCTAAAATGGGAATTTTAAAGCTTTTATCCATTTATTTTATAGCCGACTCGTCTTTTTGATGTTATAAATTCATTTGATGTTTTTTGACGAATTTTAAGAACATGCATCCTTATATCAGCGCCGTCTATCTCTTTGTCGCCCCAGACAAACTCACGCAACTCATCCATGCTTACATACATGTTTAGATGAGATACTAAGCACTCAACAAGGTCAGTCTCTTTAGCACTTAAGTCTATTAAAGCCCCATCTTTTTGCAAAACTCTTTTGCTTGTATTAAACTCAAATCCCCTATTTAGCTTAATTACATTTTTATCATCGACACTATAATACTTCCTCATAAGCTCGGCAACTCTAAATTTAAGCTCAGCTAGCTCAAACGGCTTTTTTAAATACTCATTACAGCCAAGCTCGTAGCCTATCGCTATATCATCGATATCAACAAGCGATGTTGTGATCATTATAGGCGTGTTTAAATTTAAATTTTTTATGTATTTTATAACCTCATGTCCGCTTATCTTTGGAACTTTTATATCAAGGATAAAAAGATGATAAAAGTTGCTAGCTATCAGATCACAAGCTTTTTGACCGTCACTAGCGCAATCAACATCATATCCAAGCATTTGCAAATACTCACAAACACTCTCTTGAAACTGTATGTCATCTTCTAAAAGTAAAATCTTCAACGCAAACCTTTGCTCTTTAAATTTAAAGGAGCGTTTGTATAAAACAAACGCTCATGTTGCTCATGCACCGGTAAAAATTTGACCTGCATAAACAATGTAATATCTTAGCAAAATTACGCCACATATTACAAGTAAAGTATTTAAAAGCATTACAGTTGGTTTATATGCATGACCTTTTAATACGGTAAGATCTATCACGATAGGCAAAACAAGCCCCATACCTACAACACCAAACCAGAAAATCCCTGCTAAAGCGCCGCTTCCTAAAGCTTGAACAGCAACAACCTCACTGCTACCGCCCTTTGAAAACATAAGAGCAAATAAAGCACCAAGCAAGGCTATCTCACAAACTATCGCAAAAAGGTCAAATTTTAATAAGCCTGCCACAACATGTTGGTCGATATTATCTTTAAAAAAGACCATACCACAAATAACGCTTGCAGCTATACCAGAGCTAAATCCTGAAACTAAAAATAGTATAGGAAGCACAGGGGTGTCCCATAGTGGAAGTTTGCTTATCGCACTTAGCAAAAAGCCCGTATATACGCCAACTCCTATAGCTAGGACGAAAAGTAAAATTTCCATTAATTTTACAAGACCTGACTTTAAAACTAAATTTGAAAGACTCTCTAAGATAGATATATTGCTTGCTTTTATTTGCGGTGCAAATGCAACTAACAAATAAATAAACGCAAGAGGCGTATAAAGCAAAAGCAAAGCAACACCTATAGACATAACTGAAGCAAAGTTATATTTTATAAGTATCCAGTAAAAACTAAGAGGCTTACCAAGGTCAAGCACCAAAAGTGCAAGTCCCACACAAATAGTTATAGGTGCTATTATCGCAGCTGCCTTAAAACAACCGTCAAATTTAGAAGATGATGAAATTTTATCAAGCTCTATACCCTTCCATCTAAGAAATAACGCAACTATCATCGCACCTGCACTAAGACCCGCCAAAAATAAATACACCGCGATCGGCCAAGGCCAATAAATTTCATTATATTGAGCCATACTTCCCCACATATTATTCATTGTTTCCTCCTTTGCGGTTAGCTATCATTCCAAGCTGTGGTCTTGTTTTAAATTCCTCTTTAGGAAGATAGACTTTTTTCTCTTTCATGATTTTTGAAACTTCAGAATTTTCATCGTTTAGATCGCCAAATGTAAGAGCATCTGTCGGGCAAACTGTAACGCAAGCCGGCTGCTCGCCTTTTGAAAGGCGTGTTTCATAGCAAAATGTACACTTACCTATCTCACCTGTTTGCGGCTCAACAAAACGAGCATCATAAGGACAGGCCAGGATACAGTATTTACAGCTAACACATGTGCGATGATCAAGCAGTGTAATGCCTTCTGCTGTTTTAAAACTAGCTCCCGTAGGACATACCGTAACGCAAGGACTATCTTCACACATAACGCAGCTGTGGCGTAAAAAATCCATCTTTAAATTTGGAAACGTTCCTGTCATTTTTGCATGCACTTGCAAGCGATAAACTCCGCTTGGAACGTTGTTTTCGCTTCTGCATGCAACCGAACAGCCTTGACAGCCGATGCATAAATTTTCATCATGTATCATAAAGTATTTTTTCATCATCTCCCCCTTACGCCTTAATAATGTCCACGCCAACGTTTGTTATCATCGTGGCTGCCACCGGACCCTCTTCCGGATTTAAAAGTCTGCTTTGGTTTGTTCCGTCGCCGTCTGTACGAGTCATGCCAGGCGTTGTATGACCAAATCCGTGATAAACGAACAACGTATCTTCTCTTATGCCCTCAGTCAGAATAACTTTACCTTTGTCTTTGCCAAATTTATTCTGCAAGATAACTTTATCTCCGTCTTTTAGTCCTTTTCTTGCTGCAGTTTTTGGATGTATCCAGATCGGAGCTTCACTCATCATATCATTTAAGAAAGGAACGTTTTGCGTATGTCCGTTTGTATGTATAGGTGTTTTTCCACTCATCAAGCAAAGCTCATGACCGCCAAATACATCCATATCTAGCGTATTTAAGCAACCATACCCAGGGAACTGAGCCTCTACTTCCTCGCTAAATAGCTCTATCTTGCCACTCTTTGTTTTAAGTTTGGCCATACCGTCCATAAGACCGTTTTCATCTACAAATTGAGCTGCGCTTGGATATTTTTCAACGAATTTAGCAACAGAACCTTTTTCTCTATATAAAATTCCAGGTACTTTCCAGGTCACATAACCGTCTTTTTCAAGGGCAGCTAAAAGGTCTACATTGCCCTTTACTTGTTGCATACGCCACTCTCTGATGTCGTTCCATTTGTATAGTTCGTCTATTTTCATTTTGCGCGCAAGCTCTCTGAAAATTTCAGCGCCACTCTTTGTATCGCCGATAGGCTCGACTATTTTATTTCTTATCATATATGCAGGTTTTTGACCTGATTTATCCTCTATACCCTCATCTCTTTCAAGATAAGTGCTCTCAGGTAAAACCACATCCGCATAAGTTGCCATATCGTTTAGGTAAACATCACTTACTACGATAAAGTCAAGTTTTTTCATAGCATCTATCGTTTTTTGCGTACCGGCAACGTTTATTAGGTGGTTAAATCGTATATTAAACCAGCCTTTTACAGGATAAGGTTTGTCTGTTAAAATTGCGTCAGGAATATCCATCAAAACACCGTGTTGGCGGCTAACAAATTTATGTTTTCCATCCTCACCCGCAAAGTCAACCCTTGTTCCTTTTGGCACTTTAAAGTCTTTATCTGGGTTTGTTATCTCGGGGATTTCATTTAGTCCTGTTAATTTGTTATATGTTTTTGCATTTTTACCACCAAAAAGACCGCCTTTAACTTCCCAGTTGCCCATCATAGCATTTGCAGTCATAATGGCTCTTGTTCTCATGTATTCGGCTCTTGTAGTTGTAGTTTTGTGTCCAAAGTCAATGATAACGCGAGGTGCTGCAGCCCAAATTTCAGCCGCTATACGCTCAACTGTTGCAGCAGGTATGCCAGTGATACTTTCTTGCCACTGTGGAGTAGTATCTTTTGCCGCCTCTACGACCTTATCAAAACCTATAGTAAATTTCTCTATAAATTCTTTATTATAAGTATCATTTTTAATCCATGTATTAATAAGCGCCATAACAAAAGCCAGGTCAGTTCCCGGTTTTACAGGTAGCCATTCGTCTGCTTTTGAAGCAACAACACTAAATCTAGGCTCGAGAACTACAAGCTTTGTATCTTTTTGGTCCGCAAATTTCGCAAGCTTTTTAGCATCTGATATAACTATGCCTTCAAATAAATTGTGTCCGAAGTTTACAATGTATTTTGCGTTGCTAAAGTCACGTTTTAACTTCGCGTCACCATACATGTGAGTACAAACCATTTGGTATGTTATCGGACAGTTTGAAAAGTGAGAAAAGCAGTTTGGCGAACCATAGCTTGAAGCAAAATTTACCATCAACTTATGTGTTTGACAGCTTTTACAGGTAAACACAAAGCTTTGCGGTCCGTATTTATCTTTAATCTCTTGCATTTTAGTTGCAACTAGATCTAACGCCTCATCCCAACTAGCTTCACGCCATTTGCCTTCGCCTCTTTCGCCAACGCGTATTAAAGGTTTAACTATACGTTGCGGATCGTAAAGCTGAGAGTGTCCAGAGCCACCTCTAGCACATACTGAAGTTCCTGTTCCGGACGCTTTGTGGTTACCTTGTATAAAGACGTTTTTACCGTCTACCACGCGTCCTTCGATAGGACATCGTGAAGAGCACATTTCACAGAAGCTAGGAGTAAAACTCTCGCTTCCTTTTAATGCTTTAGCACCAACCGCCCCTAGACTGCCAGGCGTAAAACAGGTTGCTAAAACACCCGCTCCAGCGCTTGTTTTTAAAAAATCTCGTCTTGATTTATTCATCTTCTCCTCCTTAGACTTCAGTATTATTTTACAATAATTTCGTAAAAATAGAGTAAAATTTTACTTAAAGATAAAATTTAGTTTCTAAGATTTATATTAAATGGGAAAAAATGTAAAAAATGTTACATTTTATTCTATTAAAAGGAAGAATAATCGGTTAAGATTTCTCTTAACCGATTTTAGTTTTTATAAAAGCGCAGGTGCAACAAGGAAGCCCAAAGCAACTGATATTGCTACCATTATAGTACCTGGAACAAAGAATGAGTGGTTAAATACAAATTTACCGACTTTTGTTGTTCCTGTGTCGTCCATAGCGATAGCGCCAAGTGTTGTTGGGTAAGTTGGAAGCACGAATAAGCCTGAAACAGCTGCGAAAGAAGCAACTAAGATCCAAACGTGTTGTGCATTCTCAGGACTTGTCATACCAAGAGCAACGGCAACAGCAGGCATCATAACGCGAGTTGTTGCAGCTTGTGAGTATAGCAAGCAGCTTAGGAAGTAAAGTACCACAGCTAGGATAAATGGATACTGGACAACCACATCTTTAGCTATCTCTTTAATGCTTTCAATGTGTCCGTTAACAAATGTCGTTCCAAGCCATGCGATACCGATGATACATATACAAGCGTTCATACCGCTTTGGAATGTACTAGTTGAAAGTAATTTACCAGTTTCAACTTTACATAAAACAACGATAGCAAAACCGATAGTAAGCATAAAGCTGATGATGGCATTATCACGTGTTAAGATTGGATTTTCGATAAGACCAACACTTTTTGAGATCGCAAGCGCATAAGCAACGATAATCAAAACACCAACACCAAATATCGCAACTGATCTTTTTGCATAAGGTTTTAGCTCTTTATACTCAACATTTTTTACCTCTTCAACAAGACCTTTTGCAAGTCTTTCTTGATAGATAGGATCTTTTGAAAGATCAAGATCGTAAAATTTGTTTACAAAAAATGCAGTTACAACCATAGCAATGAAAGTTGTAGAAATACATATAAATAAAAGTATAGGATAGCTAACACCCAAAGGCTCACAAACGCCTGTCATTGCAACAAATGCTGCTGAGATAGGGCTAGCAGTAATTGCTACTTGGCTTGAAACAACAGCAAGTGCAAGTGGTGCGCTTGGTTTGATGTTTTGACCTTTTGCAACCTCAGTAATAACAGGAAGCATAGAAAACGCAGTGTGTCCGGTACCAGCAAATATAGTTAGTAAATATGTAACTATTGGTGCTAGGTAGTTGATTTGTTTTGGGTTCTTACGTAAAATTTTAGAAGCTACTTGAACCAAAAAGTCAAGACCACCCGCAACTTGCATAGCAGTAATTGCAGAGATAACAGAAGCAATAATAAGGATAACATCCATAGGGATGCCCTTCATCTCAACTTTCATACCAAGCATAGCTAGTATAATGATACCTAAACCGCCGGCATAACCGACACCCATACCACCAAGCTTAACGCCTAGGTAGATGCCTCCGAACAGGACTATAATCTGCAAAATCAGCATTATATCCATAACGAAACTCCTTTTGTTAAATTTTGTCTTTAAAAAAATTTTTTAAGAATATTTGGTTGAATTTTGACATATTCAACCAAATACTTATCTTAAATTTATTTGCCCATGCTTGGATTTAGCATATTTTTTGGCTCAAGAATCTTATCGATCTCTTCTTTAGTTAAATATCCTCTTTCTAAGCAGATATCACCTACGGCTTTGCCTGTTTGTAAAGCTTCTTTAGCAATAGATGCTGATTTTTCATAACCAATATAAGGGTTAAACGCTGTAACTATACCTACAGAGCCTAGTACTGATTTTAAGCAAGCTTCAGGATTTGCAGTAAGTTTTTTGATAGCTTTTTCAGACAATGTTTTCATTGCGTTTTCAAGGATTGTAATAGAGTTAAATAATCCATAAGCTATACCTGGCTCAAACGCATTTAGTTCAAATTCTCCTCTCTCACTGCAAAGCATTATAGTTACGTCATTACCGATAACTTCATAGCAAGCCTCGCCTACCACTTCAGCAATAACCGGATTTACTTTACCAGGCATGATTGAACTACCAGGTTGCATTTGAGGTAGATTAATCTCACCTAAACCGCATCTTGGACCTGAGTTCATTAATCTTAAATCGTTTGCGATCTTACTTAGTCTAACAGCAGCTGTTTTTAGAGCACCGCTTACATGAACAAAATCTCCTGTATCTTGTGTAGCAGCGATAAAATCTTCAGCCGGTTTAAAATCAACCCCCGTAATAGCGCTTAACTTTTTCTCAACTACGAATTTATAGTCAGGGTGGCAGTTAATGCCAGTTCCTATCGCAGTAGCACCCATGTTTAGATGAGTTAAAGTTTCGCGAGCAGCTGTGATTTTAGCGATATCGCTTTTAATATAGCTTGCAAACGCGTTAAAGGTATTACCAAGTGTTGTAGGAACAGCATCTTCAAGCTCTGTTCTACCCATTTTGATTATGTCTTTAAAGTCTTTTGCTTTTATTTCAAGCTCAGCCTTTAACCCTTCCATGGCTTTAAGAAGATCGCCAAGTTTGGCATGCGCAGCTACTTTTATTGAACTTGGATAAGCATCATTTGTGCTTTGACCAAGGTTGGTGTGATCATTTGGATGTAGGTATTGATACTCGCCTTTTTTATGACCCATTAGCTCAAGTGCAATGTTTGTGATAACCTCATTTGCGTTCATATTTGTAGATGTTCCAGCGCCACCTTGTATCATATCAACTACAAATTGGTCAAGATATTTACCTGCAATTATCTCATCGCAAGCTTTAGCTATAGCATCGGCCTTATCAGCATCCAAAACACCAACCTCTTTGTTAGCTAGTGCAGCTGCTTTTTTTATCTGAGCAAATGCTTTTACAAAAAACGGATAATCCTTAAGAGTTCTACCGCTCATATGAAAATTCTCAAGCGCTCTGAAAGTCTGCACACCGTAATAAACGCTGTCGTCTATCTCTAGCTCACCAATGAAGTCGTGTTCTTTTCTTGTTCCCATCATTTCTCCTTTAAGAAAATTGTTAGTGAAACTATATCTCTTTTTTTAATTTTTTAAATTAATTTGGATTTTATTTTTTAAACTTTCTTCAAAAATCTCATTTAATCGCACTTTTGGCTAATACTAAAAATATAATTTAAGTTAAAATTTATATTTTTGATTGACAAAAAATGATATTTTTTTAAAATGTTATTTTTTTATTATTAAAATATTGCGTATTTTCTCATATATCTACCATGCTTTTTAAGCTTAGAGCATGATTTTTTGATAATTTTTATCCAAAATAGTATTAAAAGTTTTATAAATTTTATGCAGAAATTCTAAATTTTGGCGCTTTTTATGATAATTTTCATTTTTGCCTTATCCTAGAAAATATTGTTTAAGACTTCTCTTACAAAATTTTTAAAATTTAGCTAATTTTTAGAAAAATATTATATCCATTTACTTTTATGAGAGCAAAATGTGTTAAATTTATCCCATTATAACCACAAACAGTAGCTTTATATAAAGATTTAAACATAAAACTTAAGTAAAAAAAATTATATATGAATATTAAAAAGAAGAGGATGGCCCGACTTTATAAAATTTGTCGGGCCGAAATTTATAATAATTTTAAGCGTCTAATCCTAAGCTCGTGCGGTATTCTTCATAACTTCCACGGAAATCAACAACTTCGCCATTACCTTTTAGGTGCAAAATTCTATTTGCAAAAGCGTCAATTAACTCTCTATCGTGACTTACACAGATAACAGAACCGCTAAAATTATAAAAAGCTTCACCAAGAGCGATGATAGCTTCAAGGTCAAGATGGTTGTTTGGCTCATCCATGATCATCAAATTTGGCTTGTGTAGCATAAGCTGAGAAAGGCGAACGCGATGTTTTTCGCCGCCACTTAGCGTGCCTACAGCCTTTTCTTGATCGGCGCCGCTAAAAAGCATCCTACCAAGGCATTTGCGAATTTCATCTATGTCTTTGTTTTTTGCATCCTGCAGATACTCATATAGTTTTAGATCGCCATCAATCTTATTTACCGTATCTTGCGCAAAGCATCCTAGCTCAATGGTAGCACCGATATGGACGGTTCCACTGTCTGGTGCTAACTCACCCGTAATGATCTTGCAAAGCGTGGTTTTGCCTACGCCGTTGTGTCCTATAATAGCTACTTTATCGCCCTTTTCTAGTTTGAAATTTAAATTCTCAAAAATAACCTTATCATCAAATTTCTTTGAAATTCCACTTAGCTCGATAAGCTCATTTCCTATCTCACGATTTGCACGGAACAAAATGCTAGGATCGCGACGACTAGAGACCGCTATCTCTTGAATGTCAAGCTTTGCCAGCTGCTTTGCACGACTTGTTGCCTGACGAGCTTTTGAGGCATTTGCGGAGAAACGAGCGATAAATTTTTCAAGCTCCTCTTTCTCTTTTAGCTTTTTATCACGCTCCATCTCATGTTGTTTAGCTATCAAATTTGCAGCCATATACCATTCATCGTAATTACCGGTAAATTCGCGAATTTTCTTAAAATCAACATCAAGGATATGCGTGCAAACACGGTTTAGAAAGTGACGATCGTGGCTGATAACTACAAGCGTTCCTTCGTGGCGGTTTAACTCGTTTTCAAGCCAAGCGATAGCATCGATGTCAAGGTTATTTGTAGGTTCGTCAAGAAACAAAATATCAGGCTTTGGAAACAACACTTGTGCCAAAAGCACTTTTACTTTATCTGAGTTTTCAACCTCGCTCATAAGTTTATCAAATTCATTTAGTCCAAGCGAACTTAAAATTTTCTCGATACGCGTTTCATACTCATAAGTCGGGTCTTCTTCTGCGGAAATGATCTCAAGCTCACTCAAGCGATCATTGATCTCATCCGTAAATTCCTCGCTCATATAAAGCTTTTCTTTCTCTTTTACTGCGTCATAAAGGCGTTTGTTACCGTAAAGCACAGCATCTTTTAACGTAAAATTTTCAAAAGCAAACTGATCTTGACCAAGAACTCCGACACGAAGTCCATTTTCAATTACTATCTCGCCGCTACTTGCTTCTATATCACCGCTTAAAATTTTTAAAAATGTCGATTTACCTGCGCCATTTGCTCCGATAAGTCCATATCTGTTTTGGCGCTTTAACACCAAATTTACATCTTCAAAAAGCAAACTGCTAGCAAAACGCTGTGTAAGTCCCTTAACTTCAAGCATATTTATCCTTAGTGAATTTTTTAAATTTTATATTTTGCCAAAATGTTGATTAAAATTTGATAACTGACATTTTTAGACTACTTACGAAATATTTTTATATACTTTAATGTAAGTAAAATTTATTTCTTGAGCATGGTTTTTAATATACGCTTGCCTATCTCAACGCCAGGCTGATCGTATGTATTAACACCAAGCATTACTCCCACGGCTGAAGTTAAAAGCTCATAGTAAAATATCAAAAACCCGACATGTCTCTCATCAAGCCTATCAAGCTCTAAAATATCCACACTTAAACCTTCTTGTACAAGAGCCATAGCTGTTGCGTCACACTGGGCGTTTAAAAGCCTATTTAGACTAAGTCCCGCAACAAAGTCACACCCCTCAAGTCCTTTTAAACTAATGCCAGGAACAGCCACCTCGGTACTTTCACAAATTTTGATAAAAGTTACGGTTTTATCCTTGACGCCATCCATGATAAGCTGTAAAAAACTATGTTGATCACTTGAGCCAATAAGTCCGATAGGAGTTCTACCGACACGTTTGAAGCCTTTTTTCTTTCCAAGGCTTTCAGCCCAAAGCTGAACATACCAGTCGTTGAATTCACGAAATCTATCGCAATAACTAAAGACAACATTTATATGGGCGTTTCTGTGAATTGCGTAGTGGTACGCCTTTGCCATTAGACTTGTATCGTTTTTGTCTATGTAACGACTTTTGCATTCCAAAGCCCCTTCCAAAAGCTCTTTTATGTCATATCCGCAAAGCGCCAAAGGAACAAGCCCAATAGCACTTAAAACGCTAAACCTGCCACCTACATTTTGTGGGATATTAAACACTTTTATAGAGTTATTTTTTGCAAATTCTTCTAAATTTGTTCCAGGGTCTGTTATTATCAAGAAATTTTTGCTTAAATTTTTAGGTTTAAATTCGTCCAAAATGCACTTAAATATCGTGATGGTTTCGATCGTATTGCCTGATTTTGAACTTATGATAAACAAAGTTTCTTCAAATTTTATATCATCTATGACCGCTTTGTAGCTTTGAGGGTCAACATTATCAAGGACATACAATTGGCGTTTTTGCTTTTTTGACTTAAGCATGGATCTTATAGCTTTAACCCCAAGAGAGCTTCCTCCGATACCTACTAATACAATGTTTTTAATATAAGATAAACTTTTTTCATATACATAAATTTCATCAACCGTCTTAAGCCCCGTTGATGGCAGATGATAGTATCCTATCTCACCGTTTTTATATTCGTCATTTATGCGCGCAGTGTAAGCGTCTATCGTCTTAGTATCCGTCAGGCTAAACCTAAAGGTATTTTTTATCATTTTTTATACTCTTTTGCATAAAAGAAGTTTGTAGCCTCCATGAAGCCGTCTATACTACCGCAATCAAAACGTCTACCTTTAAATTTATACGCCAAAACCATACCCTGCTTTGCCTGAGTTTTTAACGCGTCAGTTATCTGAATTTCACCGTTTTTACCAGGCTTTGTATGCTCCAAAATATCAAAAATATCAGGAGTTAATATATATCTACCAATAATTGCTAAATTTGTCGGTGCTTCGCTAGGATCCGGTTTTTCAACCATATCATCAACCATAAGTAAATCATCTTCTATAAATCTACCGCTTACTATACCGTAACTTTTGGTTTGCCCTCTTTCAACTTCCATAACGGCAACGATAGAGCAGCGATACCGCTCATAAATTCTCATCATCTGCGACAAGACGTTTTCGCCATCTTCATTTATACAAAGGTCATCTGCCAAAATCACACCAAAAGCCTCGTCACGAACTAAGGTTTTACCGGTATATATGGCATGACCAAGACCTCTCATCTCATTTTGGCGAGTAAAAGAAAAAGTGCATGAGCTCATTATTTTTCTAATATCAGTTAATAGCGGTTCTTTACTAGTGCCTGCTATTTGATGTTCTAACTCGTAGCTTATATCAAAATAATCCTCCAAAGCACGTTTTCCACGTCCCACTACAAACGCCATATTATCCATGCCCGCCTCAAGTGCCTCTTCTACTCCGTAATGAACAAGAGGTTTTGTAATAATAGGGAGCATCTCTTTTGGCAAGGATTTTGTCGCAGGTAAAAATCTAGTTCCGTATCCTGCCGCCGGAAATAAACAAGTTTGTAGCATTTGTGTCCTTTGAAAATTTGCGTTATTTTATCACTCGATGGCTAAAAAAGCACTTTGAGGAACGTTAAATTTTACTCTTTTTCCGGTGGCAAGCTCTTCACTTTTTAGCCTATTGGAACCAACTATACACTTTAGTAAAAAATCCCCCGCCTTTATCTTGATAAGCGCCTTGTTGCCAAAATAAAGTGAAACAGAGTGCAAAATTCCCTCAAATTTAGCATCTTCTTCGTTTATGGTTATTAAATTTTGATTTATCGCGATCTTTTGTGCATCTTTTAACTTTTGTGGCAAAAACAATGAAAAATCCCCAAAATTTATGGCTCCGTCTTTTGCATCGAAAATATTTTTAAGCTCAAATTCACTAACCCTACCGTTATGCAAAAATATATTCTCGTCGCTTATTGCGCTTAACCATTTTTCATCATGGCTGGCGATGATGAAATTTGAGCCGTGTTGCTCTTTTACATACTCTATCGCTTTACTAAAAAGCCTCGAAGTTCCCATATCCACGGCATTTGTCGGCTCATCAAGTAAATTTAACCGAGCCCGCAACGACAACAAAAGCGCAAAGGCTATGCGTTTATTTTGCCCTGAGCTAAGTTCAAAGTGAGCCTTATCTAAAAAACTCTCGTCAAGCCCGACAAGCTCAAGCACTTCAGGTACTATAGCATTAAATTTAGCTTCTTGATTTCTGCTTTTTAAAGCAAATTTAAAGTTCTCCCTTACACTTCTTTTTAGCAAGCTAGGCTCGGGGAGTAAGACTGCTATTTGTTTAAGCTCGCCAAGACTCATCTTGTTAAGCTCTTTATCCCAAATTTTTATACTTCCCTCACTTGGCTTTAAAAGCCCGGAAATACACTTTATAAGAGTGCTTTTACCACTTCCGTTAAAGCCAGAAAGTGCGGTAGTTTGACTTGTGCTTATATCTAAATTTTTTATATCAAGAGCGGTAAAATTTTTATAATCAAGCTTTAAATTTCGTATCTTTATCATCTATCAAGCCTTTTTAAAGCGTGAATAAGCAAATTGACCAAAAATGCAATACTAATTAAAACAAGTGCCAAGGCTATGCCCATATTAAACTCGCCTTTGCTTGTTTCAAGAGATATGGCGGTTGTGATAGTGCGAGTAAAGTATTTGATGTTGCCACCTATCAACATAGCAACTCCAACCTCTGCGACTATACGTCCATAAGCCGTAGCAACAACGACCATAAGCGAATAACGAAGCTCATAAAGCACGCAAAAGGCAAATTGTGCAGGGCTTAAACGATATGAAAGTATGCTTAGATAGTGCCTTTCATCCATATTTTCAACCACACTTGAGCTTAGCGAAACGATAATAGGAAGCGCTAGAACAAACTGTCCTAACATTACAGCCTTTAAGGTAAAAAGTAGCTCAAGATCTCCTAGTGGACCGTTGCGAGTGATAAAAGCATAGATAATAAGCCCAACCGCAACCGTAGGCATGGCAAGCATTGTGTCGCTAAGTAGCTTTAAAGCCTTTGCAAACTTAAATTTATAAAAACCAAGAGCAAAACCAAGCGGGAGTCCAACCAAAAGTGCCGCTACTATCGACACACTAGAGCTTTTTAACGTGGCAAATATAGCTGAATACGTCGATTCGTCTCCGCTAAAAAGTAGCCCAAAAGCCCCCCTAATCCCTTCAAGTATAAAATCCAAAAAATAACCTTTGTGATTTAAAATATTTTATGTAAAAAATGCATATTAAATTTAACTTTTTATGCTATTATAGCATATTTTTAATACCAAATCTTAAGGAGAATTCTATGAAGAAAATACTTTTAAGTTCTATGCTTCTTGCATCTGCCATGTTTGCCGCAGACACCGACCTAACTATGGCAACCACAACAAGCACGGCAGATACGGGCTTGCTTGATGCGATAGTGCCTGTTTATAAGGCAAAAACAGGGGTTGATCTAAAATTTACTGCAGTAGGAACAGGAGCTGCTTTAAAAATGGGTCAAAACTGTGACGTTGACGTGCTTTTCGTGCACTCTCCAAAAGCTGAAAAAGAATTCGTAGAAAAGGGATACGGCGTAGAAAGAAAAGCTGTTATGTATAACGACTTTGTTTTAATCGCCGATAAATCAATCGCCGATAAATTTAAAGACAAAGATCTAAAGAGTGCGTTTGAGATGATAAAAGCTCAAAATATCAAATTCTTCTCACGTGGCGACAAATCAGGCACGGACAATAAAGAAAAAGGTATTTGGAAAAGCATACTTGGTGAAGTACCTGAAAAAGACAGCTTTTACTCACAAACAGGTCAAGGCATGATAGCTACCATTAACATCGCGGCAGAGCAAAAAGGCGTTACGTTTACAGATCGCGGAACATACATCAAATACGAAGCAAACGCAAAAGGCAACCCTGATCTAGTTATCGTAAATGAAGGAGACAAAGCGCTTAAAAACTTCTACTCAGTTATCTCTGTAAGCCCTAAACACTGTCCTAAAACAGATATAGAAAATGCAGATAAATTTGGCAACTGGATAATCAGCGAAGAGGGACAAAAATTCATAGGCGAATTTAAGCTAATGGATAAACAACTTTTCACTCCGGACGCAGCAACTAGAAAGAACTGATCTTTACAAAACAGAAATTTCTTAAATTTTACATCAAAAAGCTTTCGCCTTGAAATTTAGTTTCACTACGATCCAAATTTAAGAGGCGATCGCCTGAAATAATCAAACAACAACTCATCTTAATATCAACCATAAAATAAATTTATAAAAGATAAGCTAAAATTCTTTCTAAAAACAGAGGAAAATTTGCAAACCGTATCTAAAATTTCAACCGCCAAAACAGAGATCAAAAAATCAACTTTCATAAGCTACCTAGCGCCGATGGCAGAATTTAGAACTCTCCACGAACAGCTAAAAGACCAACATCCAAAAGCAGTACATATCGTTTGGGCTTATAGAGAACTAAATAAATACGCTCAGATAGTAGAAAACCAAAGCGATGACGGCGAGCCAAAGGGCACAAGCGGAGCACCAAGCCTTAACGCACTAAGAGGAGCCGATCTTGTTGACACATGTGTATTTATCGTAAGGTATTTTGGAGGTATCAAGCTTGGCACGGGAGGATTGGTGCGAGCATATGGCGGAGCGGTAAATTTGGCCATAAACGAAGCTGAGCTTATTGAATTTGAGATAAAGAATAAGAGTGTGTTTTTTACTCCATTTACCTTAATGAGTCGTTTTGAACACTATTTTAACGCACAAAATTTAAATGATCTAAAACGTGAATTTAATGAAACCGGAGCGATATGGTCGGTTAAATTTAACGACAAAGAGTTTAAAAATTTTTATGATTTCTCTCATGTTTTTGAACACGAAGGGGTTGAGTTTTTGGCGCTTGGACTTAACACAAAACCCTATTTTTAAGCCTTTTAGTAGTAAAATCATCAAAAAATATAAAGAACTTGAATGACAACTTGGAATAATATCTATAACCACTTTGACCCAGTAGCTTTTAGTTTATTTGGCTTTAACGTGCATTGGTATGGCATAATGTATGTTCTAGCCCTACTTGGCGCATTAGCCGCCGCAAAATACTTTGTTAAAAAAGACAAAATCCCAATCACCGACGCAATGCTTGATAATTACTTTTTTTGGGTGGAAATAGGCGTGATACTGGGCGCAAGACTTGGCTATATTGCCATTTATTCAGGTGAAGCATGGTGGTATTTTACAAACCCATGGCAAATTTTCAACCCTTTTTACAACGGTGAATTTGTAGGAATTCGCGGCATGAGCTATCATGGTGCGGTTGTGGGATTTTTACTAGCCACTTTGCTTTACTGTAAAAAATACAAACAAAATTTATGGCTTTTGCTTGATCTATGCGCCTTATCCATACCATTTGGATACTTCTTTGGGCGTGTGGGAAATTTTTTAAACCAAGAGTTGTTTGGACGAGTTAGCGATGTGCCGTGGGCGATAAATGTCCTTGGCGCACTTCGCCATCCAAGTCAACTTTACGAGGCATTTTTAGAGGGTGTTGTAATTTTTGTCATCTTGTTTTTCTATAGAAAATACAAAAAATTTCACGGAGAGCTTATCTGTATCTATGCCGTGCTTTACACTTTAGCAAGATTTATCTGCGAATTTTACCGAGAACCTGATGTCGGTATAGGCTTTGTATTTTTAAATTTTTCAATGGGGCAAATTTTATCCATATTAATGTTTAGCGCCGGAATTGGAATTTATATTTTTTTACGTAAAATTAACAATAATATTTAATAATGGTTAAAGACATATTGTAGTAGTATTACATTAAAATTTTAGATTTACCATTTAAGCTTTTTCTAAAATTAATCATTTAAAGGAGGGCTCATGAGTGAGCTGATAGAGGGTTTCTTAGGCAAGAGAGTCGATACTAAAAAGAGTCGATTGCCTGCGCTTTGGGATAGATGGCAAAGTATCACGGGTTTTATTTTAGCCTGTTTTATATTGTGCCATATGGTTTTCACTTCAACGATTTTGTTAGGTAAAGACGCATTTAACGCTGTCGTCGGTTTTGCTGAAGCGAAATTTTTGTTTGGAGAGGCAACGTGGTGGATTACGAACGTTATTGCTGCTGTTATCTTTGCAGTGTTCATTACTCACGCGTTTTTAGCCATGAGAAAATTCCCTGCGAACTATAGACAATATAAAATGTTTAGAGGACACAAAGATCGCATGAAACACGGCGATACTACGCTTTGGTGGTTTCAGTTTTTAACAGGTTTTGCTCTATTCTTCACAGCTAGTGCACACCTTGTGGACATAGTGTTTGGCGGACATATTACTGCTGAGAGTTCAGCACAAAATTTTGCTACACTAGAACTTTTCTACTTTGCACTTCTTGTATTTATGGTTGTTCATGCAGGCGTTGGAATGTATCGTTTGTATGTAAAATGGGTAAGCATAGATGGCGCGAACAGACATGAAATGCTTGAAAAAAGAAAGAAAGCAAAAGTCGTTGTTTTTGCTGTGTATGGCGCGTTAGCTGTGATCGCACTAATTGCTGACTTTGTTTGGCTAACCGTAAAGTAGGAGCAAAAAGATGAATGTAAAATATTGTGATGCATTAGTTATAGGTGGTGGTCTAGCTGGACTTAGAGCTGCTGTTGCGGCAGGAGAAAAAGGACTAAGCACTATCGTTTTAAGTCTTATTCCTGTAAAAAGAAGCCACTCGGCTGCAGCTCAAGGTGGTATGCAAGCAAGCCTTGGTAACTCAAAAATGAGCGAAGGCGACAACGAAGACGTACACTTTGCCGATACCGTAAAAGGTAGCGACTGGGGTTGTGATCAACAAGTGGCTCGTATGTTTTGTCAAACTGCACCAAAAGCTATTAGAGAGCTTGCCGCATGGGGCGTGCCTTGGACTAGAATTACAAAAGGCGAAAGAAGCGCTATTATCAACGCTCAAAAAACAACTATCGTAGAAAAACCTGAAGTTCACGGACTTATCCACTCTCGTGACTTTGGTGGTACAAAAAAATGGAGAACGTGTTATACAGCTGACGCTACAGGACATACTATGCTTTTTGCCGTAGCAAACGAAGCTTTAAAACACAATGTTGATATCCACGATCGCAAAGAGGCTATCGCATTAATCCACGAAAACAACCGCTGCTACGGAGCGATAGTTCGTGATCTAGTAACAGGCGAAATAACAGCTTATGTTTCAAAAGGAACATTGATCGCAACAGGCGGCTACGGTAGAGTTTATAAACACACTACAAATGCTGTTGTGTGTGAAGGTATCGGTGCTGCTATCGCCCTTGAAACCGGCGTAGCTCAACTTGGCAATATGGAAGCTGTTCAGTTCCACCCAACTCCAATCGTTCCAAGCGGTATACTTCTGACAGAAGGTTGTCGTGGTGACGGCGGAATTCTTCGTGACGTTGACGGCTATCGCTTTATGCCTGACTATGAGCCGGAGAAAAAAGAGCTTGCAAGCCGTGACGTTGTAAGTCGTCGTATCATGGAACACATCAGAAACGGCAAAGGCGTAAAAAGCCCTTACGGCGAGCATGTTTGGCTAGACATATCTATCCTTGGACGCGAACATATCGAGAAAAACTTACGTGACGTTCAAGAAATTTGCCAAATTTTTAACGGTATAGATCCAGCAGATGAGGGTCCAAAAGGTTGGGCGCCAATCCTTCCTATGCAACACTACTCAATGGGTGGTATTAAAACAAAACCAACAGGCGAGAGTCCAACTTTAGCAGGTTTATTTAGTGCTGGTGAAGCGGCTTGCTGGGATATGCACGGCTTTAACAGACTTGGCGGCAACTCAGTTTCTGAAACAGTTGTTGCTGGTATGATTGTAGGTGATTATTTTGCCGACTACTGCGCTTCTCATGAGATCGAGATAAAAACTGAAAATATACAAAAATTTGTTAACAAAGAGCTTGATTATATGAACGAGCTTGTTAATAAAGATGGTAAATTTAATATATTTGAAATCAAAAATCGCATGAAAGACATCATGTGGGAACACGTAGCTATCTTTAGAACAGGCGAGGGGCTTGAAAAAGCCGTTAAAGAGCTTGAAGAACTATATAAACAATCACTTGATGTTAAAGTTACAAACAAAACTTTATTTGGCAACCCTGAGCTTGAAGAAGCTTACCGTGTGCCAAAAATGTTAAAACTAGCACTTTGTATAGCTTACGGCGCTCTTCTTAGAACTGAAAGCCGCGGAGCACACTACAGAGAAGACTATACAAAACGCGACGACCTAAACTGGCTAAATAGAACTCTAACAAGCTGGAAAGAAGGCGATACAATGCCAACAGTAGCTTACGAGCCACTTGATATCATGAAGATGGAAATTCCACCGGCATTTAGAGGATATGGTGCAAAAGGTAACATTATAGAGCACCCAGACAGCGCAGTTCGCCAAGCGCAAGTTGATGAAATTCGCGCAAAAATGGAAGCTGAAGGCAAAGGCAGATACGAGATACAAAATACACTTATGCCTTATGAGCTTCAAGAAAAATACAAAGCACCAAACGAAAGAGCAGGTATAGGATATGAGTAGAAAAATAACTATTAGAGCGTTTAAATATAACCCGCTCTCTAAAATTTCAAAACCGCATTTTGCAAGTTATGAGCTTGAAGAGACTCCAGGTATGTCATTATTTATCGCGTTAAACGTAATACGCGAAAAATTTGATCCGGATCTAAGCTTTGACTTCGTTTGCCGTGCGGGTATTTGCGGAAGTTGCGGCATGCTAGTGAACGGCACACCAAAACTTGCATGTAGAACACTTACAAAAGACTACGAAAGTGGTATTATCGAACTTATGCCACTTCCTGTGTTTAAGCTATTAAAAGACTTAAGTGTAGATACCGGCAACTGGATGAATGCGATGAGTAAACGCGTTGAGAGCTGGATACACACAGATCATGAGCCACAAATCGCTAAACTTGAAGAAAAAGTCGAGCCTGAAGTGGCACAAGAAGTTTTTGAGCTTGATCGTTGTATAGAGTGTGGTATATGTGTAGCAGCATGTGGCACAGCTATCATGAGACCAGACTTCATCGGTGCAGTTGGTCTTAACCGTGTTGCAAGATTTAAAATCGACGCACTTGATAAAAGAACAAATGAGGACTTTTATGAGCTTATCGGTGATGATGACGGAGTGTTTGGTTGTATGAGTTTACTTGGCTGTGAAGATAACTGCCCTAAACACCTACCACTTCAAAGCCGTATAGCATATATGCGTAGAAAAATGGCGGTTCAAAAGTAACTCGTCCTTTTATCTTCTTCTTATGGAGTTTGAACTATGTTTCAAACTCCTTCTTCTTGTAAATTTTTATATCTTTTATCTAAAATTTAAACGGCTTCAAGTAAGCGATCATCATTTATTTTTCTGCTGTTTTGTTTATTGCTTTACAGATCTTATTTAAAAATATTATTAGTAAAGACCATTTTAATAACACAATAAAAAGGCTCAATTTAACTTAAGAGAATTTCTACTTAGTTTTGCTCGTATCTTTGCAAGAACTCTTATCGGTTTTGATAAAATTTCTACCTCATCTCATTTGTAGTTGCAAGTAGAAGATAAAAACTTTCCTTATTATTGCATTTAAGCTCATACTCTTTTAAATGTGTGATAAAACTATCTCTTTTTATCCACTTCTTAAAGAGAGTGCAAACACAAGAAATTTAGTTAAGCAATGCTTAATTCTATAATGAACTTTAGTACTATAATCCATAAGTACATCATATACTCTCCAACCATTAGAGCAAATCACACTCTTGTCAAATTTGCTAAAAGTCTTTAAATAAATAACAATTCTTTACTAGAATAATTATTTACTACCTATGTATATACTTTACCATCTCGCTTTAACACTATTTCTGTTTACGGCTACGAGCTAGCAAAATAAAAACACCGGTTGTTTTACTAGCTTAACACCCAATGACACATTTTTGG
>NZ_JADBJH010000008.1:0-100916 GCF_014892335.1 Campylobacter sp. 7477a | reverse complement strand
AGTTAAGAAATTTTTTGCCTTTTATAAGGTATTATTTCTTAAGTGGTTTTGAAATTATACGAAAATATTTTCGTTTTGTCAAGGGATAAAAATGGTTTTAGGAAAAAAAATTCGTTTAGTAAGAGAAGAGCAAGGGTTGAACCAATCTGAACTGGCAGACAAGTTAAGTATTACAAGTCGAACTCTACAAAATTATGAATATGGCACCAGTATCCCGGACATAAAATTGATGCAAAAAATGGCTCAAATTTTTCAAGTGCCTATTGGGTATTTTTTAGATGACAATTTTGACGTTAATAGTATAAAAAATGACGTAAGTCTAAAAAAAGCAGAAAAGCTACAACACTTAAAAAACACCATAGGCGAACAAGAAAATAGACTTGTAAATTTACGCTTTTTCCCTAGTGTTAGTGCAGCCGCTGGATACGGCGCAAATAACGACGATGATACTCACGAAACCATCAGTGTAACGGCAAATTTTCTAACCAAAATTTGGCATGTTCCGGTTAAGCAATATGACGTTATAAGAGTAGCCGGCGATAGCATGGAACCTTTTTTAAAAGACGGCGATATGGTGCTTGTCTTGCCGACACACGAAGCAAGCAACGGCGAGATAGTCATAGCAAATCTTGATGGCGATTTATATGTCAAAAAAATGCTTAAAGATCCGATAAAAAAGCGCGTCCGTCTAACTTCTATGAATGAACTTTATGAAGACATCATAGTCGAAGGCGATGAGTTAGAGCAGCTTAAAATAGTCGGTATCGTCAAAAAAGTGCTTCCATCCGGTGTAATCTCGGCATAAGCCCTATTTTACGTAACTTTGAAATAATTTTTGAAGTTTTGAAGCGATTTTTGAAGCAGTTTGAAGCTTAACTTTCAAAATGCGAAAAAAATGCGTAAATTTTGCAAATTTTGCATTTTAGTTTCTCATTTTTTACCTTATGTCTCCAAGCCATAAAATACCGACCATTACGATATTTACTATACATTTTTTGTTATTCTCACTTTTTTACCTTTTGCATAAGATTTATCAGTTTTTAAAACTTGCCGGAAAATATTTTAAATTTTTATCTCTTTTTTCTTTAAATTTAACAACAAATATATCTTGCAAGCTAAATAAATTTTTATAAAAATGTTTATATAAAGGTTTTATAGGAGTAAAAATATAGAGAAGATTAAATTTAAAGAAGAAAGTAATATAATTTTTATAAAAGTACTTAGCCCAAATACGGGCTAAGTAAAGTAGTATTATAGGCCCTCAAATGGGTTTGTTACTACGTTATCGCGATCTACTATATATGGTATAAGCGCTGCTTGGCGAGCACGTTTGATCGCTTTTTCTACCATTTCTTGGTATTTTTTAGATGTGCCAGTTAGTCTGCGTGGCATTATCTTAAATCTTTCTGATAAGCAATACTTTAAAAGTGAAGTATCTTTATAGTCGATAAAATCTATCTTTGCCTCTGTGTATTTGCAATATTTGCGTGAATATTTTCTTTTTTCTGCCATAATTTATCCTTAATTAAAACGGTATTGTATCGTCGCTTTCGTATTTTACATTATCCGAATCAACGTTTACTTCAGGGATTTTTTCTTCATAATAATCTTCATTGCTTCTTTTGTTAAATTGCTGATTTTGAGCTCTTTGCGGTGCATTTTGGTTATATCCGCTATTTTGTGAGTTGAAATTTGACCCACTATTATAACCGCCCTGTTGATATCCGCCTTGATTATTTTGATTGAATCCACCTTGCGAAGAAGGGCCACCTCCAAGCATTTCCATGTTTTCAACACTTATGCTGTGTTTACTTCTATTTTGGCCGTTGTTGTCTGTCCACTGATCAAATTTCAAGCGACCCTCGACCAAAATTTTAGAACCTTTACTTAGGTATTGGTTGGCTATCTCTGCTGATTTTCCAAAAAAAGATATGTCGATAAAGCAAGTTTCTTCTCGTTTTTCACCGTTTGCCGTAAAACGGCGTGTTACTGCTATGCCAGAATTTCCGATAGCAGAACCGCTTGTTGTATATCTTAGCTCGATATCTCTGGTTAAATTTCCGACTAAAACTACTTTATTGAACATTTTTTATCCTTAAATTACTCTTCTGTAAGCGGTTGTTCTTCTACTTTTTCAACTCTTGGCTCACGTGGTGCTCTTGGCTCACGTGGCTCTTTGCGAGCGATTGTTTGTCTGATACCTTTTACCATTCTTTCCCATGCGGCTATCTCGCGTTTGTTTTCGTATTTAACGCTTAAGAATCTGATTATATCTTCTGTGATTCTGATATTTCTAACAAGTTCTGCTAGAAGTGCCGGAGGTGCTTTGTAGTAGATAATAAAATATGTGCCGCGCTCATATTTTTTAATAGCATAGGCAAGTTTTCTTGTGCCCATCTCTACAACATTGGCTATCTCGCCGCCGTTTTTGGTTATGACTTCTTTTACGAAATCAACTTTTGCTTTAATTTCTTCTTCTGTAAGCGTAGGCTTTAGAATGAATAAAAGCTCGTAATGTCTCATTGATTCTCCTTGTGGGTATTAAGCTCGCGAACGAGCAAGGATGCTTTAAGCAAGCTAGGATTATACCTTTTTTTTACTTAATTTTTGCTGTTGATATTATGTTTTGCAGGTTTAGAATGGTTGATAAAAGATATGCCGACTTATCTATACCGGGGTTTGTTTTTAGCTCTGATTCGGCTAAATTTAGCTGGATAAAAACATCTGCATAGGTCTTTAAATTTAAAGATAAACTTTGTGTTTTTAGCGCATTTGCGACGTTTTGAGGAGGTGCATATCCGATAGCTTCTTTGATATCAAATTTGCCATTTATTTTTATGTATGAGTAGAGTTTAAATAGTCTAAAAAATGATTTATAAAGTGAGTTAATAAATAAAATTTCGTTAAATATCGGATCTTGTTCGTATGTAAAAAAGTCCTTTTTGATATCTTTTAGTGAGATAAATTTATTAAAAAAATCATCAAAATTTACACTTCCAAGTCCAAAAACAAGCTTTCTTACTGTGTCTTGTTCGATGTGGGTATTTAAGCTCGCAAGTTTGTTAAGTTCGCCTGCTGCAAGATATAAATTTTCATTATGTATGAAGTAAAGCTCGTAAAGTGCATTTTTGGTTATATTTAGTCCTATTTTTCCGGCTTGTCTGGCAAGTAGTTGCAAGGCCTCTTCGGGGTTGTTTGGTTTAAAAAATCTAGCGAAATTTAAGCCAAACGTTCTTTGAATCTCGGTTGTTATCTTGGTATCTAACTCGTAAAATTCATATAAAAAGAAATTATTTTTATCTTTTTCACATGCTTTTATTAGCTCTTTTAGCTCTTTAGAAGCGATCTTTTTATCGGTTTTTATATGAAGTAAATTTTCTCCACCAAAAAGAGACGGTTCACTTAGGTGTGACAAGGCTCTTGTGTAGTCGTATTCGTTAAAGTAAAGGCTTAAAATATTTGTCTCTTCTTTTTTGTAAATGGTTAAAATTTCCTTTGCAAAGAGCTCGATTTGGTATTCATCAGCGCCAAAAAGTAAAAAATAATTTGCTATTTTGCCATTTAAAAGCGCATTTTCAAGCTCTCTTTTATACATTACTTTTCTTTTTTATCAAACTTTTTTATGATCTTACCGATGATTTTAGCTGTGGCGATATCGGCTTGCGTTATCTCTACTAGAACATGCGATAATAACTCGCAGGTGTAGTTTGGTATAAATATCCTAGCGCCTTTTAGTTCGTCATCTAATTTTGCGATCAGGATGTTTTGGTTTTCGCTTATGTAGCATTTGACGTGTTTACCGATATTTTTACTTGCCCACCTTGCAAATTTACGATCCATAAAGTCAAATGCCGTCTTGTCGGCTTCGCGTTCAAGCTCGCTTAAATTTGAGCACGTATTTTCTATATTTAAAAGTAGATAGTTATAAAGCCTGTCGTCTTTTGACAAATTTGCCTTTAGCAATCTATGCAAAATAAGATCGGAATACCGCCTAATCGGACTTGTAAAATGTGTATAACGGTCAAATCCAAGTCCAAAGTGTCCGAAGTTTTCGCTTGCGTATTCGGCCTTTTTTTGTGCTTTTATAATTAGCTTGTCGATCTCTTCGCGATTGCCTAAAATTTCTGCTTTTGCTTGAATTTTACGTATGAGATTTGCTAAGTCGCTCTCATAAGAGAAGTCAAGACCAAGTAAGGCAAGGTCGTTTAATAAATTTGTGATTTTTTTAAGATCTGGTGAGCCGTGATTTCTAAAGACACCCTTTTTTATACGTTTGGCGGCTGCTTTGTTTGCAAGCAACATACAGTCTTCTACTAATTGATGCGAAGCAGAGTCGTTTTCAAATCTAGTTGCGCATACTTCGCCGTTTTCATCAAGACTCATTCTAAGCTCTTGAGTGTGAAAATCAAACGCGTGAACTAGGCGCTTTTGTCGTAGTTTGATCGTTAATTTATGCAAAGGTTTTATCCAGTCGATCTCGCTTTTTTCTTCATCTTTTAAAATTTTATCTATCTGATCGTAGTTAAATCTTTTCTTGGAGACGATTATAGCTTCAAAAAGCTCTTCTTTTTTTACATCTAAATTTTTATCAAGAGAGATTTTAAAACAAAATGCAAGACGTGCAACATTTGGCTTTAGTGAGCAGATATTTTCACTTAAAGCTCGTGGCAACATCGGGATTGATTTGTGAGGAAAGTATATCGAAAAACCACGAGTTTTAGCTTCTTTGTCAATAGCGCCGTAACTGCTTACGTATTCGCTAACATCGGCTATAGCTACATAAATTTCAAGATTTTTTTCATCAAAATATATCGCATCGTCAAAGTCTTTGGCGTCGATAGGGTCTATCGTGCAAAAGTCAAGATCGCTAAGATCGACTCGCTGTGGATACATGCTAGGATCTACTTCGTCACCCCAAGCACTGGCTTCATCTTCACAAGCGTCGGTAAATTCGTCGTTTTTGTTATAAACGGCTAATGAAATTTTTTCATCGCTTGCAGGATCTGCGATATTTCCTAAGACTTCTACTATGTCGTTGTTTAGGTTGTTTATTTTAAGTAAAGTGCCCGTAGGTAGGGCTTTTAGGCTTTTTTGACTAGCCTTTAAGGCGAGGCTTAGTCCAGTTTTTAAATTTACTCCAAGCACTGCCGCGCCAAAACTTTTTGTGTAAACTACGCTTGTTTCGTTTGCGAGTTTTAGATTCATTACAACCTTGCCGTTTTCGCGTTTTCTACCATTTTTTAGGAGTTTTACGAGGACTATATCGCCGTAATGACCGTTGTTTAAATTTTTATTTTCGATTAATATATCTTGTTTAAAACGCTTATCATAAGGTAGTAAAAAACCGGTTCCGTTCGAGCTTATGTCAAGTTTTCCGCAAACAAAACCATTGTTTAGATAAAATTTATTGTTGTATTTTGTAACGGCATTTAAATTTAAGAGATTTCGTAAAATTTCTTTGTTTGAGGCACAGACTTCCTTTTCTGTTATCCCGTCGATTAAATTTTCTAAAAATTCTCTCACAGACTATCTTTTACCTTTGCCGTAGCCATCAAGAAAGTATCTTGGCTAAAGCCGTATTCATCAAGTAAAGGAAGAGTGTTTTGTATGCTTATATCATCAAGTTGGTTGAAGATATTTACACTTGTTTTGATAACCTTGAGTGCTTTTGCATACTCTTTTATGTGCTCAGGCGCATCTTCTGGGTCATTTGAGTAGAAGATAGAATTTATGAGCTCATTTTCTAAATTCCACTGCTCAAAAATTTTAGCAGTGACTTCTTCGTTTGTGATGTCTAAAAACTCACTCTCTAAAAGTGCTAAATCACTAGGATAAACGATATCTTTTAATCTTGAGTTAAATTCTTCCGCTTCGTCGTTTTCGTTAAGCTCGTGAGCTAAAACGATCTTTCCGATCTCTAGCATGAAAGAGGCTGGAGATAGTATTTCAAGGCTTTTTGGTTTTATTTTTGAGTACCAGTTATACATCAAAGCGTTTTGTATGGTTGAGATATTTAAGAAGTCCTGGCTAGTTATTCCGTAGGGCTCTAAATTTATATTAAAGCTCTTTTTTACGGCACTTGAAAGCGCAAAACCTCGTATAGTTACCGTTCCAAAAAGAGATATCGCTCTTGCTACGGTAGTGATCTCCTTGCTAAAGCCGTAAAGTGGAGAATTTGCCGAGCGCAAGATGTTTGCCGTTAGCATCGGATCTTGCTCTACGACCTTTGTTAGATCGCTAATGGAGCTATTTTCATCAGCGCAAATGCGTTGAATTTGGATAATCGTATCGTCAAGCGGAGGAAGGGATTTTATTTTTTTATATATTGAGTCGTTCATGATAGATAGCTTTCTTAAAAATTTTTGCAATATTTTATCTAAAATGGCTTGTTATAAAACTTAAAGGATATAAAATTTGCGACTTCAGCGATATTTGAGTTCGTAAATTGTATAATCTATGCCAAAATTTTATATAGGAGAAAATATGGCTGTTAATATTTATTATGACAAAGACTGTGATTTAAGTCTTATTCAGGGTAAAAAAGTTGCTATCGTTGGTTTTGGTTCACAAGGTCACGCACATGCGGAGAACCTACGCGATAGCGGTGTAAAGGTAGTTATCGGACTAGCAAAAGGCGGAAAAAGCTGGGCAAAAGCAGAGGCTAAAAACTTTGAAGTTAAAAGTGTGGCAGATGCTACAAAAGACGCAGACGTAGTTATGATATTAACTCCCGATGAGCTTCAAGCTGAAATTTTTGAAAACGAGATCAAGCCTAACCTAAAAGACGGCGCTGCTATCGCGTTTGGACATGGATTTAACGTTCATTTTGGACAGATAAAAGCTCCTGCAAACATAGATGTTATAATGATCGCCCCAAAAGCACCTGGTCATACTGTAAGAAGTGAATTTGTTCGCGGAGGCGGTATACCTGATCTAATCGCTGTTGATCAAGACGCTAGCGGGCAGGCAAAAGCTATCGCGTTAAGCTATGCTTCAGCTATTGGCGGTGGCAGAACAGGCATCATCGAAACTACATTTAAAGATGAAACTGAAACAGATCTTTTTGGAGAGCAAGCAGTTCTTTGCGGCGGTTTATGTGCACTTGTAAATGCAGGTTTTGAAACACTTGTTGAAGCCGGATATGAGCCTGAGATGGCATACTTTGAGTGTTTGCATGAGTTAAAACTCATCGTTGATCTAATGTATCAAGGCGGAATGGCTGACATGCGTTACTCTATCTCAAATACTGCTGAATACGGTGATTACGTAAGTGGCACAAGAGTAGTTGATGAAAACAGTAAGAAGGCTATGAAAGAAATTTTAAAAGAGATCCAAAACGGAACTTTTGCTAAGAATTTCATCCTAGAAAGAAAAGCCGGCTATGTAAAAATGAACGCAGAGCGTGGCATAGCTGAAAGAAGTCTTTTAAATCAAACAGGCAAAAAACTTCGCGCGATGATGTCTTGGATAAGTGCCGGCAAAATCGTAGACCAAAACAAAAACTAAGTCTTGAATAAAAAAAAGACCACAAAAGGGCGCTCTAAAAAATCCCTCAAAGGGCGTCCTTTAAATAAAACATTTCTTGGTATTGCGCTTTTATCCTTGCTTATCATCACAACACTAATAGTCGCGCTCAACCAAAAATCAGATAAAACAGCAGATATAAATCAAACCACTATAAATGTAAAAAATGTAACTACCATAACCGATAAAAGGGTTGAAGATATAAAAAAACCCGTCCAAAAACAACATAAGGTAGTAAAATTTTACGAAGATGAAAATTTAACTAAAATTTTTATAGACCCAAAAAACAAAGATGAAATTTTTAAAAATCAAAAGCCTCAAATTTATCAAAAACAAAAAGATGAAACCGAAGTAAATGCATCGATAAAGCACGACATAAAAGATGTTGAAAAAGATACAAAAAAAGAGTCGCCGGTAAAAACACAAGATAAATTTAACGAAGATAACGTTAGTAAAAAAATACCTCAAGAAAAAATACAAGAAAAGCAAATTTCAAAAAAAGACGAAAACAAAACCGCAAAACAAGCAACTCAATCCGATAAAAAGCCACTGCCCAAAGAGGAGGCTTTTGTGCCACTCACACATACAAAAAGCCTTTTTGGAAAGCCAAAGCTTGTTATTATAATAGACGACGTGGCGACTTTTGAACATGTAAATATGATACGCTCAACCGGACTTAAACTAACTCCTTCTATATTTCCGGCAACCGAGGCTCACCCTGATACGCCAAAGATAGCCCAAGGTTTTGAGTTTTTTATGATACATCTTCCTATGCAAGCTAAAAATTTTAAAAGACCCGAGATCGGCACTTTAAATGTAACAGATAGTTATGAAAGTATGCTTGAGAGGGTTAAAAAGATAAGAACTGACTTTCCAAAGGCGGTATATATAAATAATCACACCGGGTCAAAATTTACGAGCAATTTCGATGCTATGGACAGGGCTTATCGTGCGCTTTTAAGTCAAAATTTTGTATTTGTAGATAGTCGAACTATAGGCACAAGCGTAGTTGCCAAAGTCGCAAGCAAATATTCAAAACCATACATCTCGAGAGATGTATTTTTAGACGATGACCCATCAAGATCAGCCGTAAAAAGAGAGCTTGAAAATGCCGTAAGGATAGCCAAAAAACGCTCTTACGCTATAGCTATCGGTCATCCTAAGAAAAACACTATAGACATCATTAAAGAGAGCAAAAACACCATCTTAAAAGATGTAGAAGTGGTTTATCTTAAAGAAATTTTATGAAAATTCTAGCAAAAGATAAATTTATAAGTAAGTTAGATAGGCTTACAAATCCTCCAAAAGAGCTTTACTATGAGGGCGATATAGATCTTTTAATCATGCCAAAAGTAGCGGTTGTGGGCTCAAGAAAAGCCAGTGTCTATACAAAAGAGTGCGTTGCTAGACTTTGTACAAGTCTTAAAAACCATAATGTTTGCGTGGTAAGCGGAGGTGCACTGGGCGTCGATATAGCTGCACATAAAGCCGCCATGCCCTTAACGATCGGAGTTTTTGCGACTGGGCTTGATACCTTTTATCCTAGTTCAAATGCAAAATTTATAAAAGAAATTTATGATAAGGGGCTAGCACTAAGCGAATACAGCCCAGGCTCGCCTGCCATAGGATATAAATTTCTTGAGCGTAACCGCATAGTAGTCGCTCTCTCGCAAGCTCTTGTGGTAGCCCAGGCAGACTTAAAAAGCGGCTCCATGCAAAGTGCCAGACTTGCCGGAGAGCTTGGTGTTCCGGTATTTGTCCTGCCTCAACGAATGGGTGAAAGCGAGGGGACAAATATGCTTTTAGCAAAAGGTAAGGCAAAACTGATAAATGATTTTGATGAATTTTCTTCGCAATTTGGACTTTGTCTAAACAAAACGCCTGCACGAAATGATGATATTTTAGAATTTTGCAAAGACTTTGTTTCGCTTGAAAAGGCACTTGCAAAATTTGGTGATAAAATTTACGAATACGAATTGGAAGGCTTAGTGGAGATTATAAATTTAAAGGTAAAAAGTAAGATATGAATGAAAAATTTATGGCGATAGATGTTGGGCTTAAGCGGATAGGTGTTGCCTTTGGAGTAGGGCAAGTTGTTTTGCCCCAAGAGCCCATACTTCGTAAAAATCGCAACCAAGCCGCTCGTGACGTGTCGCAAAGAGTTGCAGAGTATGGAGTAAATGTTTTAGTTGTAGGCTTACCGCTTGGCGGAAGTAGTGAGGATGAGATGAGGCGTAGGATAGAACATTTTGTATCACTTCTTGAATTTGGCGGGCGCATAGTCTATCAAGATGAGAGTTTAAGTAGTTTTGAGGCGAGTGAAATTTATACAGATACAAAGCGCGACGGGAAGCTTGACAGCATGGCTGCTGCGGTTATACTTAAGCGATACTTAGGAGTTGTTTAACACTCCGTCCCTAACTCTTTCTTTTCTTTCATAACACATATCAAGCACTGCTCGCAAGATATCATAAGAGTATGGCTCTCTTAAGATGATGAGTTCTTGTTTGATTTCAGGTTTAAAGATCTCATCTGTTTCGCAAATCGCTACTATGCAAAAATGTTTCATCTTTTTAAATTTTAGTAGTTCGTTTAAATTTTGCTCATCTTCTAAAAATACCTTTTGGACAAAGGCTAGATCAGGGTTATATATAGCGTCTGTAATGTGTTGTTTTAAGCTTTCATAGTCACTGCTTGGCTTTACGTTTATACCTATAAATTTTAGTTGATTTGAGAGGATTTTAAAGCCGTTTTTATTGTCGTAAGCAATTATGGCGTTGTAGTTTTTTATAGCTTGATTATTGATGTCAAGGCTTTTTGTGGGTTGTGCGTCAGAAGCCAACTCGACTTCTATATCAAGGATAAAGTTGCCGTTTTTGTCTTGTCGTATGATGATACCGGCTTTATCACCATACTCTTTTGCCGCGTTTAGTAGTTCTTGGTCAAATTCTTTAAGTCGTTCGCTTGATGAGATTAGGATATTAAAAAGGATCCTATTTGTATTATAGTTGGCTAGTTTAAATTTGATTAAAATTTCACATTCACTTTGAAAAAAAAGAAAAATTTTAGTCAAATTTTCTATACATTTTATCGTATTAGAAGCGTCTATCTTATATACACGCGGATATGATGGGTCGTATTCGAAAAGTATGGTATTCGCATGTCTCTCGCCGTCGTAGTATATGGTCTCTAAGAATAAATTTATTCTTTCTATAAAGTCTATCTCTTTAAGTTTCATATGATAAGCATCCCATCTCCGTATGAGTAAAAACGGTATTTTTTATTGATAGCGGTTTGATAAATTTGCATTGTTTTTTCAAGGCCGATAAAACTTGTTACGAGCATGATTAGAGTTGATTTTGGTAGATGAAAATTTGTAAGTAAATAGTTTTGTCGGATCGGCGGGTTGTTTAAATTTAAAAACAACTTGCAAAATCCGCTTGCGCTATTGCTTCTGGCAAATTCTTCCACGCACCTAGTTACGGTTGTGCCAACTCCTAAAATTTTCTTATCGCTTTTTATAAGCTCTTGGGTGTTTTGCGGTATGTCATAAAATTCAGAATGCATGATATGATCTTTGATATTATTACACTCTACGCCTTTAAATGTTCCTGCTCCCACGTGCAAAGTTAGATATGAAATTTCATGATCTTTTTTGATGTTATCTATCATGTCCTCGCTAAAGTGCAAGCTTGCAGTCGGCGCGGCTACAGCTCCGCTGGTTTTAGCAAATATACTTTGATACCAGCTCTCATCATCTTTAGTGTCGGCTCGTTTTATATATGGCGGTAGTGGCACATGTCCGATCTTTTCAAGTTCGCAAAAAAGATCCGATGCGCTTAGTTCCAAATTTGATCTATAAAATTTAACCGCACGCGTGCCGTCGCTGTTTAAAGCTAAAACTTTTGCACTTATGCCATTATCAAAATTTAAGATAGAATTTTCTTTAACCCTGCCTCTGATATAACAGCTAAATTTGTTCTCTCCAAGTGGTTGGTTAAGCATTATTTCGCAAGCCCCACCGCTTTGTTTATATCCTAAAATTCGTGCTTTTATAACTTTTGTATCATTAAATATAACCGCGGTATCTTTTGGTATAAGCTCTGCTAAATTTTTAAATTTAAGGTGATGTATCTCGTCTTTATCTTTAAGATAAACTAGTAAGCGAGCCTCTTCTTTTGGTAAGATAGGTTCGCTTGCGATAAGGCTTGGCGGGAGATTATAATCGTAACTAAGAATGTCGTCTATATCTTTCATTTTTCGTTTTCTTGTGCGGGCTCTTCGTCCTCTTCTTTTTTGTTTGCCGACTTGGCGATAAGTATAGAAAGACCATAAAGACCCATAAGTGGAAATGCCATTAAAAATTGGCTTATAACATCAGGCGGAGTAACGATAGCTGAAAAGATAAATATAATAACAACTGCGTATCTAAAGTATTTTTTAAGCATGATGTCATCAACAAGACCAATTTTTGCAAAGAAAAATGTTATAACAGGAAGCTCAAAGGCGATACCAAATGCCACTAAAAGTTTGGTAAAAAATCCCACGTATTCGCCGATACTAGGAAGTGCGGTAAAGAGTTGTCCGCCAAAATTTACCAAAAACGTAAAGCCAAGCGGTATAACTACGTAGTAACAAAAAGCCGCACCGCATAAGAACATTATCGTTGCCGCAAGCACAAAAGGAACGACGTATTTTTTCTCGTTTTCATAAAGTCCGGGTGCTACAAATAGCCAAAACTGCCAAAATATAATAGGCAAAGAAACGATAAGTCCGGCAAAAAATGCAACTTTCATCGCCGTAAAAAACGGCTCTTGCACTTGCGTAAAGATGATGTTACTTCCATCCGGTAAGACGGCCTTTAAAGGCTCGGTCATCCATGCTAGGATCGGGTTCCAAACCGTAAAACAAACAACAAAAGCAAGAATAACGCTTGCTACGCTAAGACCAAGCCTCTTTCTAAGTTCAACTAAATGCGGTTTTAACTCTTCAAACATTATGCCTCTTTGTTTTGATTTTCTATATTTTTGTTTTCGGTTTTAATACTGTTTTGGCTTTGAGTGTCTTGTTTAGGGCTTTCACCGCTGCCTAAAACTGCGTCTTTTATAGCTTCGGTAGGGTTTTTAACACTATCAACAGCCTTTTTTACTCCGCTAACGGCATCGTTTAACCCACCCGTAATATCGTTTACACCGCTTTTTAAAGCATCAAGCTCTTCAAAAGTTAGTTTTTTTCGCACGTTTTCAGTGGTTTTTTCTAAATTTTCGCGGTATTTTTTAGCATCTTCTTTTAGTTCTGCTATCTTCATCTCTTGATCAAAGGTTGATTTGGCGTCATTCACGCCTTTTTTGAGCATTTTGAAAAATTTAGCTATCTGTATCATCGTGTCAGGAAGCTTCTCAGGTCCAAGAACTAAGACTGCTATCACGGCTATTATAAGTACTTCCGAAAAACTCATACCAAACATTTTTGTCCCTATTTTATTAAATTAAGCTCAACATTTTAGCTTTATTTTGCTCAAAGTTAAATAAATTTTTTAGCCGACGATAAATAATGCGATCTCGTCTGCAAGTAGGAAATTTTTAACAAAGTATTTGCCGTCTTTAAAGGCTAATTTTCGGCTTTTTCTTAAAATTTCCGCTCGCTCTTGCTCGTGTTTATTGAGCCACGAAGCTTCTATGCCTACGATACTTCTTGCTCCTAGAAAGATCCTTTCAAATTTCATATCGTTTTTACTTAAAATTTCGTATGTTTTTTGTGTGGGATCTGCTATAAATTTCTCTAAATTTGCACATGCGGTAAATCGAAAATCATCACAAAAGCCAACTGCATAAGCACCTATGGCTGCATAGTCCTTACCTTGCCAATACCCTAGGTTATGCTTGCAAATTTCGCCAAAATTTGAAATTTCGTATTGCTTTAAGCCGATATTTTCTATCTCATTCATTATAAATTTAGCCAGTATCGGGCTATCCTTTTTATACTCGTTTTTACGAAAAAACGGAGTATTTGGTTCAAGTGTTAGCGAGTAAGCACTAACGTGTGAAATTTCTAAATTTTTAATGTTTTCAACCTCTTTGGAGAGTCTTTTTTTTGTGTCAAATTTCGTGCCGTAAATCAAATCTATATTGATATTTTTAAAGCCTGAAATTTTAGCATTTTTAACGGCTTGATAAATTTGCTTTGCATCGTGTGTTCTTCCTAGAAATTTTAGCTTGTCTTCAAAGAAACTTTGAGCGCCGAAACTTATGCGATTAACCCCTAAGTTTCGCATTTGTGTAAGCCAGTTTGTATCTGCTGAGTTTGGATTTGCCTCGCTTGTTATCTCGCAATCTTTTTGACAAAAAGATAAAATCTGCTCAAAAAGAGGTTCGTAAAATTTGGCATCAACGGCGCTTGGAGTCCCTCCACCGATAAACACGCTTTTAAAATTTCTTATCTTAAATTTTTGAATTTGAAATTTCAAGTCTTTTAGTAACGCATCAAAATAACTTTTAGCTAGATTATCTTTGCCTACGACTGAGCCAAATGCGCAGTAATGGCATTTGCTTTCGCAAAATGGAATGTGTATATAAAGTAACAAATTTTCTCTTTCTTAATTTTTTGTATTTTAGCCTAAATAAATTTAAAGCCGAATTTGGTTAAAATCAAAGCCAAAAATTTATAAATAGGGCAAGGAAGATGCAGAAAAACTACAGACCAAATGTTGCAGCTGTCATTCTTTCAAGTGCATATCCGTTTAAATGTGAAATTTTTGTAGCTCGCAGGGTTGATTTGAGTGATGTATGGCAGTTTCCGCAAGGAGGCATAGACAAGGGCGAAGAACCTAAAGACGCGCTTTTAAGAGAGCTTGAGGAGGAGATCGGAACTCGTGATGTTGAAATTTTATACGAGTATCCAGAGTGGCTTAGCTATGATTTTCCGATTAATGCAAAAAAGAAATTGTATCCGTTTGATGGGCAGACGCAAAAGTATTTTTTAGTTCGTCTAAAGTCGAATGCAAGAGTAAATTTAAATACAAAGCACCCGGAATTTAACGAATTTAAATTTATAAATGTCAAAAATGTACTCGATGAGATAAACCACTTTAAAAAGCCTATTTATATCAAGGCTTTAAGTTTTTTTAAAGAGAAAGGATTTTTTTAATGCTGATTGTTCAAAAATTTGGCGGAACGAGCGTCGGAACGCTTGAGCGTATCGAAGCGGTGGCAAATCGCGTAATAGAAACCAAAAATGCGGGAGCAGACGTGGTGGTGGTAGTGTCTGCGATGAGTGGCGTTACAAACCAACTTGTAGAATACGGCGAGCATTTTTCAAAACATCCAGACGGTGTTGCTATGGATATGCTTTTAAGCTCTGGCGAACAAGTAACTACGGCGATACTATCCATAGCTTTAAATGCAAAAGGATATGAAACAGTCGGTTTAACCGGTGCAATGGCAGGCATAATCACCGATGACATTCATACAAAAGCTCGCATTGAAAAAATAGACACAAAACGTATAAAAAAAGAATTAAATTCAGGCAAGATAGTTGTGGTAGCAGGCTTTCAAGGCATAGATGAGCACGGCAATATAACAACCTTAGGTCGTGGCGGAAGCGACCTTAGCGCAGTTGCGCTTGCGGGAGCTTTAAAGGCTGATCTATGTGAAATTTTTACAGATGTAGACGGTGTTTATACTACCGATCCTAGGATAGAAAAAAAGGCCAGAAAACTTGAAAAGATCAGCTATGACGAGATGTTGGAGCTTGCAAGTGCCGGAGCAAAAGTGCTTCAAAACCGCTCTGTAGAGATGGCTAAAAAACTTAACGTCAAGCTAGTAACAAGAAGTAGCTTTAACCACAACGAAGGAACATTAATAACTCAGGAGGATAGTATGGAAGCAGTTTTAGTAAGCGGAATAGCACTAGATAAAAATCAAGCAAGAGTAACTTTACGCGGTGTGGTTGATAAACCGGGCATAGCTGCTGAAATTTTTACCGCTTTGGTAAATGAAAATATAAATGTGGATATGATTATACAAAATGTAGGGCTTGACGGAACAACAAATTTAGGCTTTACGGTGCCTCAAAACGAGCTTGAAATAGCAAAAGAAACTATGCAGAAACTAAATGCCGCAAAACACGTAGAGTATGATGACGCGATAGTTAAAGTTTCTATCGTGGGCGTTGGTATGAAAAGTCATAGTGGTGTAGCGTGTTTAGCGTTTGAGACGCTTGCAAAAGAGGGCATAAACATACAAATGATCTCCACAAGTGAGATAAAAATTTCTTTAGTTGTGGATCAAAAATACGGTGAACTTGCAGTGCGTGTATTGCATGAAGCGTATAAGCTAGATAAATAATGCAAGATCTCATAAAATGGACACTCGAAGCGATCAGAAACGAAGGATCGCTTATGAGTTGGATGGAGGAGCGAAGGGTTGAATGGACTCCTCTCTTGGCTTCAAGACTAAAATACCTCCTTGATGGCAGGACTTTTATCGTTATAACGGACGACGAGAGGACTTGGTTTGAGGAGTATTTGATTAAAAAGATCAATAGAGCCTCAAGCGCAAGACCGCTTTTGCCGTTTGTTAGCCTTCGTGCGCTTTATCCAATGCTTGATGAAATAAACTCTAAAGAACAAATTTTACTTCTTGAGGATATGTTAAGCCTTGCTTTTCCAAACGGATATGTGTATTTTTACATCGGAAAAAGCGTCGATAAAAGATCTCAGATCGCAAAAGGTGCTGACGATAGCTATATGTGGCTCTTTGATGAGCAGGCGCAAAATAGCTTTTATCTAAGCTCAAATGATGAAAATTTAGACATAAAACTTATAACTTTATTTAGACTTTTTGATAAAAGTATCGATGCGGTACTTTTTGCAAAGGTTGTTTTGTAAATGCTTAATAAAATCGTTATAACAAACGATTTTAGCTCTTTGCAATTAGAGCTTGAAAATGAGTTTGAGAGTAAAAATTTAAGATTTTTTATTAGCGATGATTTTTTGCTAGAAAATGCAAAAGAGGTCGTAAACGAAGCCTATATAGCGGAAAAAGAAGAAAAACTTCTGGTTATAATGGCAAAAAATTACAAAACAGAAGCGCAAAATTCGCTTCTAAAAATCATCGAAGAACCCCCTAGAAATGTTAAATTTTTAATCGCAACAAACTCTAAAAATTTACTTTTACAAACTATTCGTTCGCGTATGATCGTTGAGAATAGACTTGAAAAACCGAAGCGAATGGATATAAATTTAAACCTAAAAAGCCTTGATTTAAAGGATGTTATGAAATTTATAGATGAGTATATAGAGCTTGAGCGTTCTGAAAATTTCGATAAAAACGAACTAAAATCGCTTATAAGCACTGTGATCATTAAAGCCTGTGAAGCCGGATTTAAATTTAGCGCGGATGAGCTCGAATATTTTTATAAGCTGATGATTTTAGCCGACTTGAATGCTAAATGCACGCAACTGCTTACTCCTTTAATGTTGATTATTTTACAAAAGGGACGTCCTTGAAATTTTATAAAATAAACGAAAATTCCGACTTTAACGCACTTTGTGAATACATAAAACCAAGCCCTGGCGGGATAAGTATAATGTCAAAAAAGAGCAAATTAAATTTTGTACTAATCGATGATATTCGCTCTCCTGCGGCAAATATCCTAAAGCAAGATGCCATTAGCGTTGGAGCTGAGCTTGTTACGCACAAGGATACGATATTTGGCATGCAGTTAAATTCTTCTGCGCTTTTAATGGGTACAAATGCGCAATTTCAAGCACTTTCAAAGAAAGAGAAATTGCAGGATTTTGGTCTTAAAAATTTGGCTGTATTTTTAGGTAAAAGTTTTGTTAAATCAAGACAAGCCCAGATCATGGGTGTTTTAAACATAAATAAAGATAGCTTTAACGAAAACAGTCGCATAACGGGCGAGAATGGAATTTCCCGCATAGAAAATATGATAGAGCAAGGCGCTAGATATATCGATCTTGGCGGCGTAAGTTCAAGACCTGGAAGCGTTTATCCTGGAAGAGATGAGGAATTTGATCGCATAAAAGATATTGTTAGTGAAATTTATAGGCAAAAATTATACGAAAAGGTTGAGTTTAGCCTTGATAGTTTTGATGAGTACTGCCTGGAATTTGCTCTAAATCACGGCTTTAGCGTGATAAATGATATAACCGCAAATGAAAATTTAGCCTCTCTTGCTGCAAGATATGATGCGCAATTTTGCATGATGCATATGCTTGGTGATCCTGCGACAATGCAAATCGCTCCGCATTATGACGACTTGATGGGCGAGATAGATGAATTTTTTGCTCAAAAAATAGAGCGAGCAACAGCACTTGGTGCTAAGAAATTAATTTTAGATGTCGGGATAGGATTTGGTAAGACTGCTGAACAAAATATGCTTTTAATCAAACATCTTTCGCATTTTTTGCATTTTGGATATCCGCTTTTAATCGGCGCAAACAGAAAATCAGTCATAAATCACTATGTAAAAACAGATGTCAAAGACAGGCTTCCGGGCTCGCTTTATCTACATCTAAAAGCCTATGAAAACGGAGCAAGTATAATCCGCACTCACGATGTTGGCGAGCATGTGCAGATGTTTGCTTTACATAGCGGGATGCAAAATGTAAATTTATGGCAGGATAAGGCTTGATAATGACAAAAACAGAGTATGAAAATGCCGTTGAGACGTTAAATTCTTGGGCAAAGGCGTATTACGAGCTTGATGAGCCGATTGCTAGCGACGAAGAGTATGATAGGCTGTATCATGAAATTTTAGAGTATGAAAGGTTAAGTCCAAAAGATATTTCGATATTTTCTCCTACTACTCGTGTTGGAGGAGGAGTGAGTGAGGGTTTTAGCAAAGCCTCTCATATAAAACGCATGTGGAGCATGGAAGACATCTTTACCCATGCAGAACTTATGGCATGGATAAAACGCGGCGAAAAAGAAAATTTAAGCTTTGTTGTTGAGCCTAAATTTGACGGAGCTAGCTTAAATTTACTCTATGAAGACGGAGTTTTGGTTAGAGCCATCACAAGGGGGGACGGCGTGGTCGGAGAAGATGTGACAAATAACGCCAAAACGATAAAGTCCGTTCCTTTGAGGATAGATTACGATAAACGAATAGAAATTAGAGGCGAGGTCGTTATAAAAAAAGATGACTTTGATATGATAAATGAGCAAAGGGCAAAGGATGGCGAAATGCCACTTTCAAATCCCAGAAATGCAGCTGCAGGTAGTTTAAGGCAGCTTGATAGTGCTGTAACGGCAAAGCGTAAACTTTTATTTATCCCGTGGGGGGTTGGTGAAAATAGCTTAAATTTTACGCGCCATAGCGAGATTATGAATTTTGTTAGAAATTTGGGCTTTGAGCAGGATGAATTTTTTAAAATTTTAACCACCGATATGCTTGATGATGCTTACAAGGAGCTTTTGGCAAAGCGCGATGAAAAAAGCATCATGATGGATGGCATGGTTGTAAGGGTTGATGATTTGCAGCGTTGCGAGGAGCTTGGTTATACGGTTAAATTTCCAAAATTCATGGTAGCTTATAAATTTCCTGCCATAGAAAAAACTACGCGTTTGCTTGATGTTGCCCTTCAAGTAGGAAGAAGCGGTGTCGTAACTCCGGTTGGAGTGCTTGAAGAGGTTGTTATAGACGGCGCTCGCGTAAAGTCGGCAACACTTCATAACTTTGACGAGATAGAGCGCCTTGGGGTTATGAGAGGTGACATGATAAGCGTGATACGCTCAGGCGATGTCATACCAAAGATAACGGGAGTATTCAAAGAAAGAAGAGATGGAACGCAAACACCGATAATGCGTCCTCAAATTTGTCCTGAGTGCGGTTCACATCTACTTGATGAGGGTGTTTTTATAAAGTGTCAAAATTTAGACTGTAAGGCTAGAGTAATAAACTCAATCATTCATTATGCCTCTAAAAAATGTCTAAACATAGACGGGCTTGGCGATGCTATCATAAATTTGCTTTATGAAAAGGACATCATCTCAAAGGTTATAGACATCTACTCGATAAAATTTGATGACTTGATAGGACTTGAAGGCTTTAAAGATAAAAAGATTAACAATTTGCTAAAAGCTATAGAAGATAGCAAAAACGCCAGCCTTGCAAGATTTATATCAGGGCTTGGATGTGAGCATATCGGCGAGGTTGCGGCTAAAAAGATAGAGCAGATTTTTGGAGATAGATGGCTTGAGGCAAGCTATGATGAGGTTAAAAATTTAGAGGGTTTTGGCGAGCAAATGGCTAAAAGCTTGATCGAATTTATCGAAGTAAATTACCAAAGTATCAAAGAGCTAGCGGGGATCGTTAAGCCCGTAGCTTTAAAACTAGAGATAAAAACAAACGCCTTTAGCGGCAAAACCTTTGTTATAACGGGTACTTTGAGTCGCTCACGCGATGAGTTTAAAAGCGAACTAGAAAGTTACGGAGCCAAGGTTGCCGGCTCGGTTTCTAAAAAAACAGACTTTGTTTTAGCAGGTAGCGAAGCAGGTAGCAAGCTTGATAAAGCACTTGAGCTTGGTGTAAGCGTGATCGATGAAGAGCGATATGAAAGCATGAAAAATGAGATTTGATTTATACGTCGCGCAAGAGTTAAATATCAGCCGAAACAAGGCAAGCGAGCTTATAAAAAACGGCAAGATCGCACTAAATGATGAAATTTGCGATAAGGTTAGCCTTGACGTGCAAGGCGGAAAAGTGGGGCTTCTTGATGAAATTTACGTTGGGCGAGGGGCATTAAAACTAAAAAGCTACCTAAAAAGCAAAAAAATTGAAATTTATGGCAAAAATGCCCTTGATATAGGTTCTAGCACAGGCGGGTTTATGCAGATCTTGCTGGCTAATGGCGTAAAAAGCGTCACTGGTGTTGATGTTGGAAGTGACCAGTTGGATACTTGCTTGCGCAAAGACGAGCGCGTTAAAATTTATGAAAATACAGATGTTCGTCTCTTTAAAAGCAGTGATAAATTCGAGCTTATTACCTGTGACGTTAGCTTTATATCTGTGGTTGAAATTTTAGAGGCTATTGATAAAAACGCCGATAGAAACGCGATGATCATCATACTTTTTAAACCTCAATTTGAAGTAGGAAAAGATGTAAAACGCAACAAAAAAGGCGTTGTAACCGATAAAAATGCAGTCTTACTTGCGATGAAAAAATTTGAACTCGCGTGCGCAAAGTTTGGTTGGACGCTTCTTGATACAATGGAGTGCGAGATAAAAGGAAAGGAAGGAAATGCCGAATTTTTCTACACTTTTAACAAAAGATAACATAACAGCGGTTGCGATAGGGCATTTTGACGGTATTCATCGCGGTCATAAACAGCTTTTAAAAAGGCTTGGTCAATACGGCGGACTTGTTATAATCGATAAAAATAAAGCTAATATCACGCCAAAGTTAAAACGCGCTGAATACTCAAGCTATCCGTGTTTTTTGTATGATTTTGAAAGCATTAAAGGACTTAGCGGCGAAGAGTTTATCGCTCTTTTAAAGCGCGATTTTAAAAATTTAAAAAAGATAGTCGTCGGATTTGATTTTAGGTTTGGAAGAAATAGAGCTTGGGACAAGCGCGATTTGATGCGTATTTTTGATGGAGAGGTTGATGTTGTTGATGAGTATTGTTTTAACGAAATGGGTGTGCATAGCTCTACCATACGTGAATACATCAAAGATGGCAAGATAGCCCATGCAAATGCACTTTTAGGACGCGAGTATTCGATAGAGGGTGATGTCGTAAAAGGGCAAGGCATCGGAGCAAAAGAGCTTGTTCCTACACTAAATTTACGTATCCAGAGCTACTTGCTGCCAAAGGCGGGAGTTTATGCCACAAGAACTAGGATAGGCTATAAGACTTACGGCTCTGTTACGTTTGTGGGCAACCGCGTTAGCACAGATGGCGCTTTTAGCGTTGAAACTCACATCATCGGCGAGGAGGTTCATCCAAGTGCGGAGCGTATCGCGGTTTGTTTTGTTAAGGCGCTTCGTGAAAATAAAAAATTTAACAGCCTCGCCGAGCTCAAAGAGCAGATAAAAAAAGACATAGAGCAAGCAAAACAGTTTAGCGGAGTTTGTGAATTATTTTTAATGAGTCAAAAATGAGAGATGAAATTTTTAAAGAACCGATAAAAAAACAGTTTGAATTTGATGCTTCGGTTGCTAGTGTTTTTGATGATATGATAGGGCGCAGCGTGCCGTTTTATGATGTTAGCGTTAAGCTGATAAGTGAAATTTTGGCCAAAGCTTTACCGCAAAATGCCAAAGTTATCGATCTTGGTTGTTCGACCGCAACTTTGCTTTTAGCTCTTTTTGCCTTTAGGCAAGATCTTTTGCTTTATGGAGTAGATAACTCACAAGCCATGCTTGAAAATGCTCAAAAAAAAGCTAAGGCTTTTGGCGCAAGGATAAATTTTAAAACAGATGATATTTTAAAGTGTGAAATTTCAGGCTTTGATGCGGTGATATTAAATTATACATTACAATTTATCCGCCCTATAAAACGAGCCGAGTTTATATCTAAAATTTATGATGGTTTAAATGAGAACGGAATTTTTGTTTTTAGCGAAAAGATAATTTACGAAGATAAGAAATTTGCAAAAAATATAATAGAAATTTATGAAAACTATAAAGCAGGGCAGGGGTATTCTCGTTACGAGATAGCGCAAAAACGTGAAGCTTTAGAAAATGTTCTTATCCCGTATACCGAAGATGAAAATCGCCAAATGGTTTTAAATGCAGGATTTAAGCGTATCGAAAGTGTGTTTAAGTGGGGGAATTTTGTTAGTTTTGTAGCGTTTAAATAAGATCTAAGAGAGAAACTCTCTTAGAAATTTTTGTTATTTATCTCTTATGCCTAATTCTACGATTAACTTAGAATAAGTAGCGTAGTTTTTGTTTTTAAGATATTTTAAAAGTCTTTTTCTTTGACCGACTAGTTTTAAAAGACCTAGACGTGAAGAGAAGTCTTTTTTGAAAACCTTAAGGTGTTCTGTAAGTTCTGCAATACGAGTTGAAAGAAGTGCTATTTGAACTTCCGGAGAACCTGTATCTCCCTCTTTTCTGGCGAATTTCGCAACTATTTCCGCTTTTTTAGCCGAATCCAAAGCCATGATGACCTCCTGATTGGTGATTTAAAATTAGACGGCGATTATATCATAAAAAACATAAAAATAGATAAAGTGATGTTTTTAATTAAAATAAAATAGTTTTGACGCATATTTGACGCTTATGGTTAAGTAAAAATCTAGCAAATTTTTTATAAAATATCTAGCTGATTATACTTTCGAAGGAGAAAATGTGCTTTTTACAAAAGCTAGTGAATACGCACTGCTATCGCTTATACTAATATCTCAAAAATCATCTCCGGTAGATGTTGATACGATATCAAACGAATTACAAATTTCAAAAAGTTTTTTAGCCAAAATTTTACAAAATTTAGCAAAAGAAAAAATTTTAAAATCCTACAAAGGCGCAAACGGCGGTTTCACACTTGAGTGTGATCCAACTACTGTTAGTGTTAAAAAAGTAATAGAATGCGCAGAAAAGCGTCCCATGAGCGTATTTGAGTGCTCCGGCTCAGCCGAAGGCTGTTCTTCGCAAAGGGCTTCAACGTGTCAAATTTGGTCTATGTTTAGCACTCTTCAAAGCAAAGTTGATGAGATGCTTGATGATATAAAACTAAGCGATATTATCAAGAAGTAATCTTGGCAAAGCAAAAAAACACCATCTTAACTCTAGTTGCGCCATTTTTAGCCCCTATTTTACGTTTTAAAAGTCTAAGTATCGTTGGCGTAATCGTGGCGATTTTGGCCATTATTATCGTTCCGCTTCCTGCTGGAGTTCTTGATTTTTTCCTTGCGCTTTCGATCTCAATTTCGGTTTTGATCATTTTAATATCCATCTATGTGCCAAAGCCAACTGATCTTACGACATTTCCGACGCTTATACTTATTATCACGCTCTTTCGTCTTTCGCTAAATATCGCTACAACTCGTATGATACTTAGCGAAGGACACAATGGACCAGAGGCGGTAAGTGAGATCATATCAAGTTTTGGGCAGTTTGTCGTCGGTGGAAATTATGTTATAGGCGTTATAGTTTTTTGTATCTTGGTGCTTATAAATTTCATGGTCGTAACAAAAGGCTCAACTCGTGTTTCAGAGGTTCAAGCTCGTTTTACGCTTGACTCGATGCCCGGAAAACAAATGGCGATAGACGCCGACTTAAACGCCGGTTTGATCGATGAAAAAACCGCAAGAGAAAGACGTGAAGCTGTTATTGCGGAGGCAAATTTTTACGGCGCAATGGATGGTTCGTCTAAATTTATAAAAGGCGATGCCGTAGCTGGGATCATCATCACGATTATAAACATCATAGGCGGCTTTGCCATAGGCGCTTTTCAGCATGATCTTGATATGGCAACATCGGCGCAGTACTATACGATATTAACTATCGGAGATGGTTTGGTTAGCCAAATTCCGGGGCTTATCAGCTCTACTGCAACAGCCATTATCATAACACGTGCAAGTAAGGAGAGTGATAACTTTGCCGAAGGCTCGATAAACCAGCTCTTGGGCGATTATAAAACATTATTAATCGTTGGCTTTATACTTTTTATGTTTGCCCTAGTTCCAGGACTTCCAACACTTTCTTTGGGTTTTATAGCGGTGCTATTTTTGGGTCTTGGATATATTATAAAACAAACCAAAGACGGACACATAATGATCCCTGCTGCAGGATCTGCCAAAGCTAAGTCCGCCCAGGGTGCACAAGGCGGCACAGCAGGTCAAATCGCTCATGGTGCAAGTGCCGCAAAACCGGCTAAAAAAAGCGATGAAGAGATAGCAAGAGATGAAGAGACCAAGATAAACGATATCTTAAAACTTGAAATTTTAGAACTAGATCTTGGTTATGGCTTGTTAAAACTAGCCGATTCCGATCTTATAGAGAGAATTCGTGCCATGCGCCGAAATATCGCTTCTCAATTTGGCTTTTTGATGCCCAAAATTCGTATCAGGGATAATTTGCAACTTCCTCCAAATGAGTATAGGTTTAAGCTAAAAGGTGTCGTGATAGGTCAGGGTGAAATTTATGCGGATAAATTTCTGGCTATGGATAGCGGACTTGTGAGTGAGGATATAGAGGGAATTCCCACAAAAGAGCCGGCATTTGGACTTGATGCCTTATGGATAGACGCAAACACAAAAGAAGACGCCATACTTAGCGGATATACGATAGTTGATCCCGCAAGCGTGATAAGCACTCATATGAGTGAACTTATCAAACAAAACTCAGCCGAACTTTTAACGCGTCAAGAGACGCAAAATTTACTTGATAAACTAAAAACAGACTATCCTGTGGTTGTTGAAGATACATTGCGTATAGCTCCGATAAGCCTTATACAAAAGGTGCTTAAAGCCCTGCTTAAAGATGCGATACCCATTAAAGATCTACTTAGTATACTTGAAGCCATCGGTGATATAGCCGAGGTTACTAAAAATTTAGACATGATAATCGAACATGTCCGTGCTGCGCTTGCTCGTGCAATAACTTCGCTTTATGTCGATGAAAAAGGCCAGCTTAGCTTTTATATCCTTGATGCCGGCAACCAACAAAAGTTAATGGACGCAGTTCAGTACAAAGACGGCGCTTATCACCTCATGATAAATGTCGCCCAGACTTCATCTATTGTCCAAGCCTTAAGAAGAGAGCGAGAAAAACGACCTATAAGCCATCATGGACCTATGATAATTTGCGTTGAACCTAGTTTACGTAAATTTATAGCCAATATCTGCTCAAATTTTGGCATCGATATAGTTGTGCTTAGCTTTGCGGAAATTTCCGCAAATACGCCTTTTGAAACAATCGGCGTGATAGAAATAGAAAATTTATAAAAGGAAAATAATGAAAATTTATCATTTGTCGCATACCGATCTTGACGGATACGGTGCGCAGGTTATTACGAATTTTTATTTTAATAACGTAAAATTTAGCAACTCAAATTACGGACGAGAGATCGATGAGAAATTTAACCAAATCGTATCTGATCTTGATGATGAAAAAAGTATTGTTTTAATCACGGATTTAAATTTAACGATGGCTCAATGCGCGGACTTTTCTCAAAAGCTAGAGGGTAAAAATGCTAAAATTTTCTTACTCGATCATCATCAAAGTGGAGCCGAGTGCGCAAGCGCTTTTGAGTGGTATTTCTTAGACAGTTCAAGATGTGCCACAAAGATCACTCATGACTTTTTTGCTGCAATGTTTAAAGAAAACGAAGAGCTTAAAAAATTTAGCGACATTGTAAATGCTGTTGATATTTGGCTAAAAGATGATAAAAATTTCGAAATGGGAAAGGTGTGTTTGGGCCTTGTTGCAAACGCAAAAGAGATAAACAAGATAATGTTTGAGCGTGAAAATACGCTTTATCAGTTTCATCTCTTAAAACATGCCGCGGAATTTTTTAATGAAAAGAACGACTATATCGGGCTTGATATGCAAATACATGCCATAAAAAAAGAGTTTTTTAAATTTAATAAAGACGATACATTAAGTAATCTCATATCAAACTATGTCGTAAATTTACTTAGTGAAAACAAAGAAAAATTTAGCATAAATTATAATGAATTTAGAGGAATTTTGACATATAATATAGGAAATACTTCCGTTATAGGCAATGATTTTTTAGTGGCAAATCCTGAATTTGACTTTTTCATAGACATCACAAATAAAAAAACAATGAGCTTTAGAGCAAATGGAAAAGTCGATGTAAGTGCGATGGCAAAACATCTAGTAGGAGGAGGCGGACATGTAAACGCAAGTGGCGGAATGTTTGCAAATTTCAAAGACGGTTTTAGCTATGAAGCGATAAAAACACAAGTCGTAGAGTTGATAAATAAAAAAACACAGGAGACATTATGAGAGAAGAAGACGTGAGCGTTGAGGAGCTAAGTTACGAGCTTAGTGTAGTTTTAGAAGGATTGCTTCACTATGCTGGAGTTAAAAAGTCAAAGCTTGAAGAGGCTGCGGGAGTTTATGTGGAGTGTATAGACGATGCGCTTGAAAATTCAGATGCACAAGGTGTTGACGAGGTTATAGCGATAGTCGAGTTTATGAAGAAAAAACATCCAAAACTATTTGAAAAATAAAATTTAATAAAGGAAAAACATGAAAAAATTACTAACTTTCTTAGCTTTAGGTGCACTTGCTTTTGGTGCAAACACAAATTTTGATGAGGCTGTAGAGCTTTATAAAGACGGTAAATTTGCGCAGGCTTATACTGCTTATAATAGAGCGTGCGGAGAGGGTGTAAAAAAAGCTTGCACGATGAATGCTATTATGCTTTTTAACGGAGATGGTGTTAAAAAAGATAACGAGCAGGCTGAGAGAATTTTTACTAAAATGTGCGATGAAAACGAGCCTATGGCGTGCGCAAAACTAGCTGAAATGCAAGCTTATGGATTAACAAAAGATAAAATAAAAGACGAGGCTAGAACGCGTGCATTGTTTAAAAAGGCATGCGAGGGCGGATACGAGCCTGCTTGTATGTGGGCTGGCGAGCAAAAATAATCCAAAAGGGGATAAAATGAGCTATAAACGCAAGGATTTACTCGGCACGATAGACCTTAGCACTGATGAGATTTTATATTTTTTAGATGCTGCTAAGGAATTTAAAAATTTAAATTTACAAGATATCAAAAAGATTGATTATCTACGTGGTAAAACTACTATAAATGCTTTTTATGAGAATTCTACCAGGACGCGTACTAGCTTTGAAATAGCAGCCAAAAGACTTGGAGCCGATACTATAAATTTCAGTTCCTCAAACTCAAGCGTAAATAAGGGCGAAACGCTAATTGACACGATGAACAATATGGCAGCGATGAAGAGTGATATCATCGTGCTTCGCCATCCAAGCTCAGGTGCTGCAAAACTTGCAAGCAAGCACACTGATGCTTCCATAGTCAATGCGGGAGACGGTATGAACGAACATCCGTCTCAAGCACTGCTTGACCTTTTTACATTAAGGGAATTTGGCAAAAGCCTTGATAGTAATACTACTGTAGCGATAGTAGGTGACATCGCTAGAAGCAGGGTTGCTCGCTCTGATGCTTGGGCTATGAACACCCTTGGTATGAATGTAAAAATTTTTGCTCCAACTATGATGATGCCAAAAAATGCAGAGGTTTTTAACGCTCATATTTGTAAAAATATGGAAGAGGCGTGTGAGGGAAGTGATGTTATCATAATGCTTAGGATCCAACTCGAACGAGGCGACGGTGACGTGTCTTTTCCTAGCTCAAGAGAGTATTCTAAATTTTTTGGTCTAAATAAAAAACGCATAGCTTTGGCAAATAAAAATGCTATCGTCTTGCACCCCGGACCTATTAACCGCGGTGTGGAGCTAAATTCGGATGTTGCCGATGGCGAGCACTCTGTCATCTTAAATCAAGTTGAAAGTGGTGTAGCTATGCGTATGGCTATACTAAATACCTTAATCAAAAATAGGGGATAAATATGAAAATAGCTATCCAAAACGGAACCATAGTTAATAATAATGAAAAATTTAAAGCCAACGTCCTTATTGAAGGCGATAGGATCGTAAAGATAACAAGCGATGAGATAGAAGCCGATGTTAAGATAGATGCTAGCGGTAAATTTATAATGCCTGGTCTAATTGATATGCACGTTCACTTTAGAGATCCAGGGTATGAGTATAAAGATGATATCATATCAGGCTCACAAGCGGCAGTTGCTGGCGGAGTTACTACTTGTCTTTGCATGGCAAATACAAACCCGGTAAACGACAACGCTTCCATTACGCGAGAGATGATACGAAAAGCGCGAGAGTGCGGACTTATAGACCTTATGCCAATAGCTGCCATTAGCAAAGGTCTTGGCGGTAAGGAGCTTGTTGAGATGGGCGATCTTATCGAAGCCGGTGCGGTGGCTTTTAGTGATGACGGCTTGCCTGTTAGCAGCTCAAGCGTCATGAGAGCTGCACTTGAATATTCAAAGATGTTTGGTAGCTTTTGCATAAGTCACTCTGAAGACTGCTCGTTTTGTCGTCAGGGTGTTATGCATGAGGGCAAAGTTTCTGCGATACTAGGACTAAAAGGTATGGCAAGAGAAAAAGAGGAGATAGCCGTTAGCAGAGATATGTTGCTTGCAAAATTAACAAATGCGCACATTCATATTGCGCATGTAAGCTCGGAGTATTCTCTAAAGATCATCGAAATGGGACGTAAAGAAGGCATAAATATTACTTGCGAAGTCACTCCTCATCACTTTAGTTTTAGCGATGATGATATTTTACAAAATGCCTATGACGCAAATTTTAAAATGTCTCCTCCACTTCGTGAAATAAGCGATATAAAAGCTATCAGAGAGGCTTTAAAAAGTGGACTTGTAGATGTGATTGCCACAGATCACGCTCCTCATCATAATGATGAAAAGATAGTAGAATTTGATCGTGCCCCGTTTGGTATCATCGGTCTTCAAACTCTTGTTCCACTTACCTTAAAGCTAGTAAAAGAGGGCGTGATAAGTCTTGAAAGGATGGTTGAGCTTACTTCTGCAAATGCCGCGAAGATGTTAAATTTAAAGGACAAAGGTCGCATAGCCGAAGGAATGCTAGCCGATATCGCTGTGATAGATCCTGATATTGAGTATATCTATGACGAAAAGATAAATCGCTCTAAGTCTATAAATTCACCTCTTTTTGGTAAAAATTTAAAGGGAGCCGCGGTTGTTACTATCAAAAGTGGCAAGATAGTTTATAAATTCGGCGAATAAATTTTAAAATTTTAGGCGTAAAACAACGCAAAATTTTACGTCTAAAATTCTTTTTAAAACTTCTTCAACATCCTTACATTCTTTACTTTAAGCTTTATTTGTGTTATTTTGTTAAAAGTAAGTGAATAAAATTCTCTATAAAAACGTATAAATTTACCCTCTTTTTTTGTGCATATCGCAGAAAAAACACTTTCAAGCTCCATACGCTCTTTTTGAGTAAGTCCGTTCATTTACTATCTCCTATTAATTTTTTCATCTTTTTTATTACAAACAAAATATCATCTTCGTCAAGCTCACAAAGCAACTGGCATATAGCAAGTGCGGCTTGTGGCTTTGAGTTGCCAAGCCTCCAGTCTTGATATGTCCTCATCGAAACACCTAGGTGCTTTGCCATTTGCGCTTGAGAAATTTTTTTACCGATATTTTTTGATTCAACTGCGTTATGAAGCAGGTTGAAAATGTCGCTTGTTTCAATCATCCGCAAATTATACATTTTTTATAATTAAACATGTATTAAATTTAATATAAATAGCAAATATAATTATATTTAATGAAGTTTATAAGATAAATAAATAATTATAACATATAAATTATACGGTAAAATGTATAAAAATGTAAAATAAAATTTAAAACTAAATTATTTTACATAATATTCTTTAGTTATATAGACTAAATATAAATAAATAAAAAAATTTAATTTTATTACTTGACATTAGTATACTCAATATTGTATAATTCACTTAGCAATCAAAAATAAAGAGTGCTAATAATAAGCAGAAAAAGAAGATGAACAGAGTAAATAAAAGAGATTTGATACTAAATTCTATCATTAAAGCTTATCTAAACAACAACTCTCCCATAGGTTCAAGTGAGCTTGGCTCTATCATGAATGTTGCGATGCCGGCCTCTACGATAAGGGTCTATTTTAAAAAGTTATCGGACGAGGGTGCTATCACGCAGCTTCACATTAGTAGTGGCAGAATTCCTACCGTAAGAGCGATGACTGATTATTGGAATGATGTTTTTGGAGAGATTAACTTTGATAAGGTTTTGCTCTACATAAAAAACGAATTTATGCTTAAATCGCTTTGTGATAAATTTGAGCTTTACTGTATGGTTTTTGGGGATTTTAAACAAGAGCTTGACGAAATTTTAAATGTAAATAATAAATTTTTACTCTTAAATTTTACCAATGACGAACTTGTTTTAAAATATGATATTCGCGTTGAGAAATTTTTAAAAAACCTAATCGGTATAGACTTAGACAAGCTTGAACTTGTCTGCTCTCAAGTTGGTCTAAGTGAGCTTAAAGGTAAGATAAGAGAGCTAAAAAGGACGAAAATTTACTTTCAAGAAAATGAAATTTTAGCCTTTAAAATGTTTGATGATGAGCGTTTTAAGATGATACTTGAGCCAAGTTTTGCTACAAAAATGCAGCAAGGTTTAAGTTTTGCACCGATTTTTACGGAGGACTTTATGGGCTTAAAGATCAATGTTAATTACCAAGATAAGCCTTCAACTATGATATGCGCAGGTAGCGTATATATTGATTATGTTAAATTTTTAAATCAAATAAAGGAGGTAGCGTGAGTGAGGATATAAAAACCGAGCAAGTTGCTGATGAGAATATAGAGCTTGAAGCAATAAACCAAGAGAGTGCTAAAATTTTAGACTTAGAAAAACAGCTTGGAGAATTAACAGATAAGTACTATAGGGCAAATGCGGATTTTGAGAATTTAAGAAAGCGTGTGGAAAAAGAGAAGGCTGATATCGCAAGCTACTCAAACGAGAAATTTGCGAGGGATCTGCTTCCTGTGATAGATGCGCTTGAGATAGGCTCAAATTTTACACCGGAAGATGAATTTTCTTCAAAGATAAAAGAGGGCATAGAACTTTCTATAAATGAATTTAAAAAAGCCCTTGAGAAGCATGGTGTAACGGCAGTTAGCACCGATGGCGAATTTGATCCAAATGTTCATAACGCCATCATGAGAGTAGATAGCGACACCGTAGAGAGTGGCAAGATCGTGCAAGTCATGCAAAAGGGCTACTTAATAAATGGTAGAGTTTTACGCCCTGCGATGGTAAGTATTGCAAATTAAATTTTAGTTTAAAACGGCGTGAAAACGCATATAAATTTTAAAAATAAAATCAAAATAAAGGAAAGAAAATGGCAAAAGTAATAGGTATCGACCTAGGAACAACAAACTCATGCGTTAGTGTGTATGAGCGTGGCGAAAGCAAGGTTATCCCAAACAAAGAGGGTAAAAACACGACTCCTTCAGTTGTGGCATTCACTGACAAGGGCGACGTGCTAGTAGGAGACGTTGCAAAACGTCAAGCAGTAACAAACCCAGAAAAAACGATATACTCTATCAAAAGAATAATGGGTCTTATGAGCAACGAAGATGCGGCACGTGAGGCAAAAGAGAGACTTCCGTATCACGTAGTGGATAGAAACGGTGCGTGCGCTATAGAAATTTCAGGCAAGGTTTATACTCCGCAAGAAATTTCGGCTAAAGTGCTTATGAAGCTAAAAGAGGACGCTGAAGCATATCTTGGTGAAAAAGTAGTTGATGCGGTTATCACCGTGCCTGCGTACTTTAACGATAGCCAAAGAAAGGCTACAAAAGAGGCTGGAACTATAGCAGGGCTTAATGTGCTTCGTATCATCAACGAACCGACTGCTGCGGCACTTGCGTATGGTCTTGATAAAAAAGAGGCTGAGAAAATTTTAGTTTACGACCTAGGTGGTGGTACATTTGACGTTACGGTGCTTGAAACAGGCGATAATGTGGTCGAAGTTTTAGCAACCGGTGGTAATGCATTCCTTGGTGGTGATGACTTTGATAACCTTGTTATCGACTGGCTAGCTAGTGAGTTTAAAAGTGAAACCGGTATCGACCTAAAAAGCGATGTAATGGCATCACAGCGTCTAAAAGAGGCTGCTGAAAACGCTAAAAAAGAGCTAAGCTCAGCACAAGAGAGCAACATAAACCTGCCGTTTATCACAGCTGATGCGACTGGTCCAAAACACCTTGTAAAAACTCTAACAAGAGCAAAATTTGAAGGTATGATAGAAAAACTAGTAGCTCAGACGATAGATAAGATAAACGAAGTCGTAAAAGACGCGGGTCTTAGCAAGTCAGAGGTAAAAGAGATCGTAATGGTCGGTGGCTCTACTCGTGTGCCACTTGTAGGTGAGGAAGTCAAAAAGGCGTTTGGCAAAGAGCTAAATAAGAGCGTGAACCCTGATGAAGTCGTAGCTATCGGTGCTGCGATACAAGGTGCGGTTATCAAGGGCGATGTAAAAGACGTGCTACTTCTTGACGTTACTCCGCTTTCACTTGGTATCGAAACACTTGGTGGTGTGATGACTAAAATCATCGAAAAAGGCACAACCATACCAGTTAAGAAAAACCAAACTTTCTCAACTGCTGAGGATAACCAAAGTGCAGTTACGATACATGTTATCCAAGGCGAGCGCGAGTTTGCAAGGGACAATAAATCTCTTGGTCAATTTAACCTTGAGGGTATCCCATCAGCACCACGCGGTGTGCCTCAAATCGAAGTTGAGTTTGACATCGACGCAAACGGCATATTGACGGTATCTGCAAAAGATAAAGCAACTGGCAAAGCTCAAAATATCACAATCTCTGGCTCAAGCGGTCTAAGTGATGATGAGATAAACAAAATGGTAAAAGAAGCCGAGCTTCACAAAGAAGAAGACGCTAAGAAAAAAGAGGCAGTTGAGGCTAGAAACCAAGCTGACGCACTTGTTCACCAAACACAAAAATCAATGGATGAGCTAGGCGAAAAAGTGCCTGCCGAAGATAGAGCAAACATAGAGGCTGCACTAAACGAGCTAAAAGAGGTGCTAAAAGATGAAAACTCAAGCAAAGAGCAAATCGATGCTAAGGTAAAAAATCTAAGTCAAGCAAGTCACAAACTAGCCGAAGCTATGTATAAAAAAGATGGTGACGCAAACGCTGAGCAAGGCGGAGCAAATAAGAAAAAAGACGACGACATTATAGACGCCGAAGTCGAGTAATCTACAAAATTTAGCCCCCAAAGTGGGGCTAAATCTCATTAATTTTATCTACATAATTTTTAATAAACCGTATATTTTACTCACGACTAATGTGTATAAAATTTATACTCCAGCTTCACACTGGCTTTTGTGCCGTAGCTTCCTTTGGCGTTAGCGGTGCCTCCCACTGCGTATCGAAATACAAATTTATCATTTAGTCTAGTCTCACCTATATAATTTACCTCATAAGAGAGAGGCTTGTCTTTTATGTCATACTCAAGATACGAGTTCGCATTGCTTAAATTTACCTTCACACTATTGTTTGTTTGATGGACATTTTTCTTAAGTATCGCCTGGAGAGTGTGGTCCTGGTTGTCGCTTACTATGGTATATTCGGCGCCTAGTCCTAAAGCGATGTTAGTGTTTTTGATCCTGTCTTGCTTGTAGTGCTTTGACGCAAAAGCATTTACGCCGTTATGTCCTACTTCTATCAAGACTACACATGTCCCATGTCATATGCGTTGTCTATAGTTATCATGGTTGATTTGTTTATGATATTATCTTTATCTTGCACTAAGTCTGCGTCAGAAAGTATGCTGTTTGTTTGTATGTGTTCGTATTTCTTTTTATAGTCGTTAAAGTCAACCATACTTACAAGAGATAGTCCTGTGTAGGTATTCTTGCTCGTTGATACAACGCCTATTATTACCCATTGTTTTTTATTTTTATCGTATAAAAATACACCGCTTCTGCTATCTCCCGTGGTTATATTGTTTTTAAACAAATCATTAGAAGACGAGCCTATTATTATACCTTCATGCAACATAACACCAGAACCGGAGTGTATCCCGGCTTTAAGATAGTCCATCAGCCTGATATCTGTGTAGATAGTATGCAGTCCGCCACCTTTTGATTTGTTGCCACTTGTTCCGCTTAAATTGCTCGAATCATTAAGCATTAAAAACCACTTCCGGCTTGATATACATTTAGCTTATCATCGTTGTTATCGTCCATTGTTTTGAAATAATCAGTTATTTTATTTCTCATTTCCACACTTGTGGAGCTAGTTATTTGTGATGATAGTTTTAGCCCAGGCACGTCAACGGGTGAAATTTCACCTTCAACTATATATTTTGAAGCTTTTAAAAACAATGTGTCTCTTGCGTAGTCGGCAGTTGTATCTTTTGTGTTAAAGCTCCCGGTTAAAAACTCATATCCGGTCTGACCAAAACTTGTCTTGTCTGAAGCGCCTTTTAGAGGATTATAGCTTTCCCCCTCTTTAAAGTCTTTTCTAACATGCATGGCACTTACCATATAGTTTCTACCAAGTTATGTAAAACTACCATGGTTTGTTCTGGCATAGTTATTTGGTATTCGTTCAAATGTAAAATTTTCGCCATTTTTCATTTGAACTATAGCTTTTTGATCCGGTGTGCTAAACAAACCCTTGTTTTGTCCTAAGTCTAGGTAGTCTCTGTAGTGGAAATTTTCAAGAGACATATTTTGTGAGAAAGCACCTGTGCAAAGCACGCTGGCAAGCGCAAAGGAGAGAGATACGCGTTTTGCACAAGTTGTTTTTGTAGATTTTTTCTTCATAACTTTTCCTAACTATTAAAAATTCCGAAAAAGATTATACAAGATAATATATTAAAAATTAATTAGTTTTTTTAAAGTAAATTTAAAGTTAATTTATGCTCTTAAGCCCCTCTTTATTTAATCCACTTTCTATACGCTTTATCTCTACTTCACCGCTTCTCACGATTTCCTTATCGTAGCTAAGTATTTTTTTATCTGTCTTGTTTGGATACTCGACATTTGAAAGGATATATCTAAAGATATTTAGTCTGGCAACCTTTTTGTTATCCGAAGCGATGATAGTCCAAGGAGAGATCGTTGTGTGAGTTGCCAAAAGCATGGAGTACTTGGCGATGGAGTATTGATCCCACAACTCTTGTGCTTTTTGATCCACGGTAGATATCTTAAACTGTTTTAGAGGATCGGTCATGCGCTCTTTAAATCGCTTTTTTTGTTCTGCTTTTGTGATGGATAGGTAAAATTTAAAGAAAATTATCCCGGAATTTATGATCATTTCTTCAAATTTTGGCACTTCGCGTAAAAATTCCTTATGCTCTTCTTGTGTGCAAAAGCCCATAACAGGCTCAACTCCTGCTCGGTTATACCAACTTCTGTCAAATATCACTATCTCTCCGGCGCTTGGCAGATGTTCTACATATCGCTGAAAATACCATTGCGTTTTTTCAACGTCGCTTGGCTTTTCAAGGGCCACTATGCGACATCCTCTTGGATTTAGATGTTCTGTTAGGCGCTTTATGCTGCCGCCTTTTCCTGCAGCATCACGTCCTTCCATGAGGATTAGCACTCGTAAGCCTTTGTCTTTTACGTGATTTTGAAATTTTAGGAGTTCGATCTGAAGTGTTCTTAGCTCTTCTTCGTAGTTGTTTGCCTTCTCTTTTTTTTGACTGTTTTTTGGCATATTGACTCCTTTATAAATGGTATGCTAAGCAAATTTTACTCTAAATTTAACAAAAAATATTAGAATTATACGTTTTTAAGGAGAATAAATTCATGTTTTTTAGAGTGCTTGTATCTTTTTGTATCTTTTTTGTTTCACTTTTATCTGCGCCACTAGATACCGCAGAGGCTTTTAAGCTAAGATCATCTATCGATGAGCAAAATGTTAGGATTGATTTTAAATTTGGACAAGATATTTATATTTATAATCAAACTTTTGAGATAAAGCTTGCAGATAAGCCTATAAATTCGCTCATTGATATGCCAAAAACAGAAATTTCAAACGAATACGAGATAATACCAACCGACTTTTCGCTCCTAATACCGCTTAAACTCATAGAAGAGAACTTGCAAGACGATTTGTCAAAAATTTCCATCTCATATCAAGGATGTGCCAAAAACGGCATTTGCTACCGTCCGCAAAATAAAACTTATATCGTAAGCAAAGTTCAAAGTGGATATAAAGTCGTTGATAGTGATGCTAAACAAGAAATTTCAGACGAGCAAAGTATCGCAAATGAGCTCTCATCAAAGAGCTTTCTACTCTCGCTTGTGACTTTTTTTGGATATGGGTTGTTGCTTGCTCTTACTCCGTGCGTGTTTCCTATGATACCGATACTTTCAAGCATTATCGTTGCTAAGGGTGGGGAGAATTTGGGTGTTAAAAAGGGCTTTTTACTCTCGTTTGTTTATGTTTTGGCGATGAGTTTTGCTTATGCGTTAGCCGGAGTCGGAGCTAGCGCACTTGGTTTTGGAGTGCAAGGCATGCTTCAAAATGCATGGATTTTGGGCACATTTGCTGTTATTTTTGTTTTGTTGGCGTTTAGTATGTTTGGCTTTTATGAACTCAAACTTCCGTCTGTGATTGAAAATTTTATAAATAAAAAGTCTAAAAACTCAAGTGGCTTGCTCGGTGTTTTTATAATGGGCTTTACCTCTGCGCTAATAGTCTCTCCTTGTGTTGCCGCCCCGTTAGCTGGAGCCTTGCTTTATATAGCTCAAAGCGGTAATTTACTTTACGGCGGAGTGATGTTGTTTATTATGGGTCTTGGCATGGGTGTTCCGCTTCTTATTATAGGCGCTAGTTCTGGTAAAATTTTGCCTCGTCCTGGAGTTTGGATGGATGGGGTAAAAAGTCTTTTTGGCTTTTTGATGTTATTTATGAGTGTTTGGTTGCTTTCAAGAGTGTTTGGAAGTGTTTTTGAGCTTGTTGGATACGGTGTTCTTGGTGTATTTACGGCTGTATTTTTTGGAGCATTTGAAGCAGCTGGCTCTGGCTGGTTGAAATTTAAAAAGGCGACTGCAATTTTGTTTTTTGTCTACTCGGTTATGCTTATTATCGGTGGATTTTTAGGTTCTAAAAATGCCCTTTCGCCACTTAGCGGTTTTAATTTAAGTGCATCCGCTAAAGATGAACTTAAATTTGAAAAAGTTCAAAATTTACAAGAGCTTTTGGCTGCTATAAATAACTCAAAAAAGCCTGTTATGGTTGATTTTTGGGCTAACTGGTGTGTTAGCTGTTTAGAACTTGACGATAGGACTTTTAGCGATCTTGGCGTAAAAAATACTCTTAAGAATTTTACCGTTATAAAGATCGATGTTACACAAAATTTAAGTCAAAACCGTGAAATGCTTAAGTATTTTTCACTTATAGATCCACCTGCGCTTTTGTTTTTTAAAGATGGTTTGGAGATAAGTTCAAAACGAATAATCGGCTATATAGAGCCACAGAAATTTTTAGAGAAAGTTTCTGATATCTAACGCCAGTATTTATAAATATCATTTTATTAAAATTTTAATTATTATCTATGTCAGAAGCAATTGACTATTAAAATATTAAATTAATATATCAAAATTTAATTTAAGACCCTTTAAAAAGCAAAGGTTTTACTATTTTTAAAGGACAATTTTTATCATGAAGTTATAAAAATAATATTTAAAAAATTTAATTATAAAATTAATTTTTGATTTTAATAGCTTTTGTTTTCATAAAACTATTTCAAATGACCAAAAAATATAAATAAACATAAAGATAATTTTTGAGATAATAATTAAAATTTTTAAGGGTGTATTTTGAAAATTTTAGTCAAGAAAGATTATAAATTTTTTATCATCATAAGCATAGTCTTTTTGTGTTTTATCGGACTTAATTACTATTTTAACTACGAGCTTTTAAAGGATAATATAAGGCGTTATGAAAGCGGAATTTTTAGCCGTGTACATACCAAAATTGAAGATTGGACAAACTCAAATTTTAAAGATGTAGAAAAAATTGCAAAACTTTTGCAAAATGAACATATACAAAGCGCGACACAAATTCAGCCCTTGCTTCATAAATTTCAACAAAGCTCAAATTTTCCGTATCTCATCATGGGGCTTGATGATGGAAATTTTACATATCAGATAATGATTACGTTACGCCTCACAATTACGACCTTAAAACTCGCGATTGGTATAACGACACATTAAAGGTAGGTGGCACGATAGCTTCAAATCCATACATCTCTATGCGACTTGGACTTCGCAGCGTATCTATTTGCACTCCTATCAAATTAGTAGATAAGCGAGGTGTTTTTTGCGGAGGACAACCATTCGAGGTTATAAGGAGCTATTTTAAAGAGTATAAAACCCTATACGATAAAAATTTATATCTTATCAATAAAGGCGGTGAGATATTAGCAAGCTTTGGCAATATAAATGATACGATATCTTTTGAAAATGTAAATTTACCAAACGACAAATACATGGCGATCCCTATCAAAAAATACTAATTGGAGTATAGTTTTTGAAAAAGATCAAGAGCTTTATACGAATGAGCTTAATAAATATTTACTTATAAATTTGTTACTTTACGCACTTTGTGTCTTGATATATATTTTTACTAATTTCATTTGGCTTAGAAAAAACAGTATAAGCTCAAAGCAACTTAATGAACAAAACATTTATATAAAAGATGTGCTTACTAAGCAGGTAAATGGAGTTTTTATTAGCTGTAATGAAGATCTTGAGATCATATATGCCGGTGATGAATTTGCAAATTTCTATGATTTTTATAATGGTGCTGCAAACCTAAAAGAGGCCATAAGAAACAGTAAATTTCTTAGTGATGATGAAAAGTTAAATTTTCTTAATGAGATAGCTATCTCAAGTCGGGGTTTGAAATTTAGGTATTTTAATATAGAGTTTACAAAAGAAAATGAGGTTAAGAAATATCTGATAACAACTGCGCCTATCGGCGATCATGCTCCTTACGGTCTGTCATTTTTATTCCAAGACGTCAGTTTAATGCAAGAACAAGAGTCTCAAAAAACATATAATGAGTTCTATAATCCATATGTAGAAAAATTAATGATTTTTATTAAGCAAAATATCGGAGATGATGGACTTTGTGTGGAAAAATTAGCCAAAATTGGCGGGTATTCCAAATTTTATTTGCAAAGATTATTTAAAAATTATACCAACACTAATGTAGCTGAATATCTACGTTCGTTCCGTCTTGAGCGTGCTAGGTTTTTATTAAAATTTAGTGACGAAAAAGTAAGTGTTATAGCTAAAAAATGTGGATTTGCTCATAATGAAACATTTATAAGATTGTTTTCTAAATTTTACGGCTCGTCCCCGCTTGTTTATAGACAAAACATAAGAGGTAAAATTCCTAAAAAAGAGCTATTATACGAGGAGATAGAGTTGCCAGAAATTAAGCTAGCTGTAACACATAAGCCTCAAAATATAGAGTTTTTAAAATCAAAGCAAAGCGGTGGCGATATCTTAGTTTTGCTTGAAAACGGAGATATAAATAGTAAAATTTATGCAGTTTATAGTAAAGATGGCTCACTATCGTCATATGTGGAATTAAGCGGTGTAACATGGGCTAAGATGCATGAATTTGCCAATTGAGGATATTTTAGACAAGGCTTGCGAGATATTTTATGATCCAAATCTGTACAAATTTAAAGCTCCTCAAATTTATTTTTCGCTAACTGATGATAAAAATATGGATTTTATATACTTTAAAATTTAGAAATTTTACTGATTAAAACACACATTAGCTTAAGTTAATATTTTATGCTAAACTTAGATTAAATCCTGTAAAAACGAGCTTCACGATTATTGATAAAAAATGCTTTGCCATTATTTGGCATTTTTTATCATGAAACAAACCAAAAAATTTATATTAGTATTTCATTTAAAGATCTTATTAAAAATCTTTAAATTCATATAAAATGAGAGATGATGTTTGACTCATCAAGAAGGCGAACCTTAAAGACGCTTGCCTGTTGCTCCGCTGCTATTGCTGTTCCAAATTTAGTGTTTGGTAAGATGAATGCAAGCGATGTAAAGCGATGGGATAAGGAATTTGATGCTGTAGTAGTGGGAAGCGGATTTGCAGGCTCTGCTGCTATGTTGTCGTTACTAGATCACGGCATAACAAACTGCATAATGATAGAAAAGATGCAGTATCTTGGTGGCAACTCTGCTTATAGCGGTGGATCTATGGCGGTTGCCGGTACGCCTATACAAGAGCGCGACGGTATTAAAGATGACCCTGAAAGCCAGATAAAAGACACTCTAAAAAGCGGTCATGATCTAAATGATAAAGAGCTTGTGCGAGAGATGATTTATAAACGTAAGCAAAGACATATCATATTTTAGTCTTGATGATAGCGAACAAGAAGCCATAAATGAGAAGCTAAAAATTTTAAAAGAGTGGGATGAGTGTAAAAAGACAGGGTTGTCATCTAAAAAGTTTTGTAGTGATTTTAATATAAGTGAAGCAAACCTTTTTAGATGGCAAAGAGCTTATAAACAAAAAGGAGCTATTGGGCTTGCTGATAAAAGAGGTAAGCATAGGGCTGGGACTAGCAAATTAAATGATTGGATGAAGGAGTTTATCCTTAATAAATTTAGAGCTTATGGGGCTACCTCATTTAATATAACCGAAGTTTGGAGAGAGCTTCACAAAGAAGCTAGTATAAGAGAAAATTATAATTACTATGGCTTTTTAAAAGCAGAAGTAAAACCACTATTTGATACTGGTGTTGCGCAACTCAAAAGGTGAAATAACAACAGGTTTTAGTCCAAAGATTTTTCCTATCCAAGGTATTCATAAAAAGCTAAATTTAGCCTGTATTGATTGTCATAAAGATGAAAAGCAAAAAGATTACTCTTCTGCAATGAATAACTCTTGTCTCTCGTGTCATGGAAGTTACTCAAAACTAGGCGAAACCACAGGACATCTAGGACATAACGATAATATCCATGCTAATCCACATTACGAATCGCTTGATTGTGACACTTGTCATAAATCGCACCAACCAAGCGTAAATATGTGCTTGCGTTGTCATACGCAAGACAGCATGAAAAATTTGATCGTGAAGTAGGAGGCAGTAATGAAAAAAGTAGTATTTTTAACGATAATTTTAACTTTGGTGGCTGTTTTTGGCGGATACCATGTGATAAAAGCCACTGGAGAATATCCATTTTGCGGAAGTTGTCACGAGTGGGATGGAGCCATAGCACAAACAAATTTAGCCGATCCTATTCACGGTGGCTCAAATCCAAAAGGTCTTGGAGCAAAATGCACTGACTGTCACTTGCCTCATGATAGCTTGGCTAATTATATTTTTACAAAAGCTAAAAACGGTATAGCAGAAGGCATCACGACACTAACTGGTGATCCAGACAAAAAAGATTGGATAGCCAATCGCGAATATGCACGCAAAAACTATACTTTTGATAGCTCTTGTCTAAACTGCCATGCGGACATTGTGAAAACATCGGATGCTAACGCTACAAGGCAAATTCTGCCTGTAAATAGCTTGCCAGAAGAGATTGCTACTTTAAGTGAAGCGGGTAGAATGCATATAAAATATCTTGAATTTAAAGGTACTGGCGATGAGATGAAATGTACCGACTGTCATAAAAATGTGGGTCATAAAGAGCTTGGCAAAATGCTAATCGAACAAAAACATAGGATTGCAAATAGCTGGGATGAGTGGGAGAATATGTATCAAGAGAGTAGAAAAAATAAGTAAAATTTTATTATTCTCTTGTGTGGGTTATGGGTAAAAATTTAATTTTTTACCCATCTTTATCTCTTAAAAACAACCTCTTTATCTTATTAAGTCCCAATTTCATGCCGCTGTATTTCATCATTTTTGCCATTCGTTTCCACATTGGTAGTTCATAACATGGATGTGGGCAGGTGTGACAGCGTGGTTTTTGCACATGTGGGCATGCGCAAAGCCTTGCAAAGGAGTAGTTTAGCATGTCTTCACAGTCTTTGCATAGTTCATAGCTCACACTTACAACATCAGGCACTCCTTCATAGGTTAATGTCTTTTCTTGCTTTATTTTTGGTAGTTCTTTGTGCTTATCTGTGCAGTAAATTTGTATAAATTTAGTAACAGTCGTAACCTCGTAAGCAAATTTTTCATTAGTCATTTTTGTCCTTTAGCAAAAGGTTATCGAAAAATGATAAAATTTGTTTACGAGTTTCATCAAGACTATATTGCTCTTAAAAATCAAATTTTACTCTAGCACGTTTTAGGTCTTCGGCACTATCTATGCCTATACTTTCGCTTGAAATTTCAAGCATGGCTATACGTTTGCCGTTTTGAAGCGCGCGAAGTTGCTCTAGTTTTTCGGTATTTTCAAGGCTTGACGGAGCTAGTGAGCAAAACTCATTTAGGCTAGCTACGCTGTATCCATAAATTCCAAGATGAGCCTTATATGTTTTACACTCTGCGCGGTTAAAAGGTATGCGTGAGCGTGAGAAATAAAGTGCAAAGTCATCTATATCGGTTACGACTTTAACTAAATTTTTATCATCAACAAGCTCATCGTTTATTAACTTGTAGCATGAAAACATGAATGCTTTATTTTGTCTTTTTTTGCAAAATTCTCTAAATTTTGCGATATTTTCAGGCTCGATAAATGGCTCATCTGCTTGCACGTTTATGACTATATCGTTTTGATCTAGGTTTAAATTTCTGCATGCCTCATTTATACGATCTGTCCCGCTTTGGTGACTAGTTGATGTCATGACGGCATTTAGCCCGTGAGTTTTTGCTATATCTAAAACACTCTCGTCATCAACTGCTATGACGACCTCGTCGCACTCGCTCACTCGTCTGGCAGTTACTACAAACATTGGAACTCCGCCTATATCGCAAAGAATTTTATTTTTAAATCTAGTAGAACTTAGTCTAGCAGGTATGATTATCATTTTTTTATCCATTCTAAAATTTTATCTTCTATCTCATTTTGTTCGATAACATCAGGGTGTAAAATTTTAGCATCAAAAAGCTCTTCAATACTGCTTGGTACACTTTCATTTAGTTTTGAAGCAAGCGTGTTTAAGCCCTCTTTTTCGCTATCTGCACTTTGTTGGCACGCCTTTAGCATGCTTGGCGCAAATTTAACCCAATGTGCCGTTGAAGTGATGACATTTATACGTGAGCTATCTGCCATTTTAAAGCAAGTTGCGGTGTGCGGGTCGATAGCTACGCCTTTGTCCATCCATTCTTTTATATAACTCTCACACTTACCATCAGTGCAAAAGTCCGCTTCAAATTCAGCTTTTAATGCCTTCAGCTCATTTTTATCAAGCTTGTAAAATTTATCTTTACTTAGCTTATCCATAAGCTCTTTTGTGCGAACGGCGCCAAATTTATCAAACAGCAATCTTTCGATATTGGAGCTAATTAAAATATCCATGGCAGGGCTTATCGTTTGAAGTAATTTCTTTCCCCTAAGATCGTAAATTCCTGTATTAAAGAGTTCTGTTAAGATATTGTTTGCGTTTGAAACGATTTTGATTTTGCCGATTTTAGCGCCCATTTTTTTAGCATAGTATGCACCTAAGGCATTACCGAAGTTTCCGCTAGGCACGATGATGTCAAAACTCTCGCCCTTTGCTAATTTACCATTTTTCAAAAGTCTTGCATAAGCGTATGCGTGATATATGATCTGAAATAAAATTCTTCCGAAATTTACGGAGTTTGCGGCACTTAGACTGAGTTTGTTTTTGGCTAATTGCGCTTTAAAATTTTCGCTTGCCAAAAGCGTTTTAAGTGCTCGTTGCGCGTCGTCAAAATCGCCTTTGATGCCGATAGTTTTTAGGTTATCGCCCTTCATGCATACCATTTGTAGGCGCTGAACCTCGCTGGTGCCATTTGCAGGATATAAGCAGACGACTTTTATATTTTTAGCATTAGCGAAGGTTTTTAGTGTTGCAGGTCCGGTATCGCCGCTAGTAGCGCACATGATGAGATAGTTTTTGTTTTTTTCTTGCGCAAGAGAGCTTAGAATTTCTCCAAAAGGCTGAAGAGCCATATCTTTAAAAGCGCGTGTAGGACCGTGATATAGTTCATTTATATATAAATTTTTACCAAGTTTTTTAAATTCAACCGGAGATGCTGGCTTGTCAAAGTTTTTATATCTTTTTACTGCTTTTTTAAAGACGTTTTTATCTATGTTAAATTTAAATAAAGAGATTATATAAAGGGCTAGTTTTTCATAGCTTAGCTTGCTTAGTTCGCGCCATTTTTTATCACTTATCTTTGGTAGCTTAACTGGTGCGTAAAGTCCGCCGTGTTCGCTACTTGGATTAAGTAAAGCGCGTTTTAAACCGACTTTTTTTGATTTTTCGTTTTTCTTGGCTCTTGTTGGGTGCAGTTTCATGTTGTTTCCTTTGATCTCTTAAATTTATTGTCTTATCATAGTTCCTATACCGTCGTCGGTAAATAGCTCAAGAAGTAATGAATGCGATAGTCTCCCATCAAGTATGTGTGCGTTTTTAACGCCGCTTTTTACGCATTCTAAAGCCGCATCGACTTTTGGTATCATGCCTCCGCTTATAACGCCGGTATTTTTTAGCTCATTTATCTGTGATTCGTTTAGTTTGCTGATGAGCTTTTTATCGTTATCTAAAATTCCTTGAGTATCGGTTAAAAATATTACTCTTTCGGCCTTTAGCGCACTTGCTATCTTGCTTGCGCAAAGATCGGCGTTTATGTTGTAGCTATTTGCCTCATCGTCAGTTGCAATAGGTGCCACAACAGGTATAAGCCCATTTTGTAAAAGCCCGTTTAGCACGGCTGTATTTACGTATTCTATCTCGCCGACAAAGCCGTATTTGCCGTTATTTAGCGTTTTAGCTTTTAATAAATTTGCATCTTTGCCACTAACACCTATGGCTCTTGCGCCATTTTTATTTAAAAGTGCAGTTAGTTCTTTGTTGATATTTCCGCTAAGAACCATCTCGACGACTTCCATGGCTTCTTTATCTGTTACTCTAAGACCGTCTACGAATTCGCTTTTTATATTTAGCTTATCAAGATATGAGTTTATCTTTTTACCGCCGCCGTGAACTACGATAACCTTGCAGCCTACAAGCTGAAGTAGGGCGATATCTTTGATGAAATCACTCTTTAAATTTTCATCAAGTTGAGCCGAGCCGCCATATTTCACAACGAAAATTTTATCGCGGAATTTTTGGATATATGGTAGAGCAGATATGATCACCTGTGCGGTTTGAAGTTTATCTTTCAAAGTTTTTCCTTGTATTTAAAATCCTAGATTATAGCAAAAAACCGTTTAAATTGCTTGTTTTATGGCGTTTTTTAGCTCATTACTAAGCGTTGTGTGTAGTTTTATAAGCGAGATAGGGAGATTGAAGTCTTTTACTTTTACAAAATCCTTTTGTGTCATAAGTAAGGATGTAGCTTTGTAAGAGCTAAGAAGCTTTGCAAGCTCTTGTTTATTAAAGTCGTGATGATCTGGATAAAAAATTTGCGCTACTGTTTGGTTGAAAAATGGCTCTAGGCGCGTTGGATTGGCTATTGCTGTGACTAAAAGCATCTTATCTGTTTGGTTAAAAATTTGAGTTTTTCTAAAGTGCGAAACACCCTCTTTAGCTATGAAATCCCCAAATCTATAAAAGCCAACAGGATATCTATAAGCCCCGCTAGGTATGGTAAAATTTAGCGCTGGAAGAGGGTTTGGCTGGATTAGGATATTAAATTTTTTAATGTGAAATTTACCAAAACCATCATCTAAAATAATATACCTTGCACCCATTTTTTTTGCTTCATATATAGCTTCATCTCGGTTTTCACTAACGATGACGTTTGTATTTTTTACACTTATGGCATACTCCATCGCCTCATCGCCACTTGTTTTTACGTCTGTTAAAATTTGACCGTTTACGCATACCTTTACAAGACCTTTACTACTTCTGCCGTATCCTCTTAGTATGATAAAAGCACCGTCAAATTCGTTTGCTATCGCGATACCAAGCGGAGTTTTGCCGCTTCCTCCCAAGCTAAGGTTGCCTATGCTTAAAATTTTAATACCAAGATCCTTCTCTTTACTTGTGTATTTTTTGATATAAATAACAAAAGCATATATTAAAGACAGTGGTAAAAGTATAAAAGAAAGAAGCTTTTGAGTGAAATTAGGGCGGTAAAAATAACTCTCCGCCCAAATGTATAAATTTTGTTTAAATGTGCTTTTAGACACGTGATTTTGATATCTCTTTAATCTTTTCGCAAATATAATAAACCTCTTCGTCTTTTAAAGCGTTATAAATAGGCAAAGAAAGCACTTGTTGATATACCTTAAGTGCACTAGGGTAGGCGTTTACTTTAAGGTTGTATTTAGCCTTATAGTAACTTAAAAGATGTATCGGTATATAGTGTAACGAAGTATGGATGTCATTTTCCAGTAGCTCACGTGCGAAACTGTCGCGGTTTTTATCGATTTTGATTATATACTGAGAGTATACATGGTCACGTTTTTTAATAGGAGTTGTTATGTGAGGACAGTTTGCTAACTCTTTGTTATAAATTTCAGCTATCTCTTTTCTGCGTTTGATAAACATATCGTTTTTCTCTATCTGGGCAGTGGCATATGCGGCATTTAATGCACTTATATCGTATTTAAGACCGATGTCAACTACGTCATAAATATAGCCTAAGTTGCCGTATTTATCGATACCGTTTATAAGTGCGTAGTTTCTAAGAAGTCTCGCGCGTTCCGCAATCTTGTCGTCATTTGTTGTGAAAAATCCAGCTGTTGCGATAGGGTTGTTTACTTGCGAATACGTCTGAAAGCATGATAAAAATGAGTTTTCATTGCCGATTTTGGCGCCATTGTATGTTAGTCCGATAGAGCGATTTGCATCATCTAATACTTTTACGTCATAATGTTTTGCTATCTCGTTTATCTCATCAACCGGAGCACTTTGTCCTGCTATGTGACTTACAAAAATTCCTTTTAGTTTTTTATGATTATACTCTTTGAGGGCTTTTTCAAGTGAGTCCGGGTTTATGTTAAAGTCATCTTCGTTTATATCGACAAATATCGGCTCGGCATCAAAGTGCCTGATTGATTGGGCTACACTTGGAAATGAATTTACCGAGCAAATAATCTTATCTCCACGTTTTATCTCCATTGCACTTAAGGCTAAGTGGTGTGCTGCGGCTAGGTTGTTTGTGCTTATGACATGTTTTGCACCGAAATATTTTTGCAAAGTATCTTCTAGTGCTTTAATGGTTTTGTTTGAATTTTGGTTTTTTAAAACATCTTGTATAAGTTCATTTTCGCGCTCCGTAATGGTTGGTTTATAAAATGAAATTTCTTCCATGTCTTGCCCCCTAAATTTTTGCTATCAGAGGCATTCGCCTCTTAAATTCGTTTGATTTTACTCTTTTTAGTATCTCTTGAACTGTTTTTTTGCCAAATTTTTCTTCGATTTGTTTATTATAAATTTCACCGTTTTTTGTCGCTATTAAAATTTCATCAACCACTTCATAGCTATATCCGATATCTTCTTCGTCGCTTTGGCCTTCCCAAAGATCGGCTGATGGCGCTTTGTTTATGATATTTCCGTCTATCTCAAGATACCTAGCAAACTCAAAAATTTCAGTTTTATAAAGCTCTCCGATAGGATTTATTGCACATGCCATATCGCCAAATATAGTTCCGTATCCAAGCATGAGTTCACTTTTGTTACTAGTTCCCACAACGATAGCTCTTATGTCTGCCGAGTAGTCATACAAAAGGCTCATTCTTATTCTTGCACTTAAATTTCCTTTTCGAATATTGTTTAAATTTGTGTCTATACTCTCTTGGTATGCGCCTAAAATGCTTTCTATGCTTAAGATTTTAAATTTAATGTTTCTCTTTTGACAAAATTCAGTTGCATCTTTTATATTTTTTGGGTCGGAATTTTTAGTCGGCATGATTAGGGCGTGTGTATTTTGAGGCATTGCCTTTGCGCAAAGTGCGCCCACTATAGCAGAATCAAGCCCTCCGCTCATACCAAGAAGTAAATTTTCGACACCGATATTTTTACAGTAGTCTCTTATAAAAGCAACCAGTTTTAGCTCTAACTCTTTAAAATCTCTCATTTTGGTATCATTGTTTAAAAAATTTGTATTATTATACTTAACATATATAAATTTTTAGTTAAGTTTTCATAATTTTATTGTAAAATTCTTAAAAAAATAAATTAAAGTATTTAAAATGAAAGTGTTATCAAAAAGTTTTGGAGAATACGCTACAAACTGTTACATAGTAGAACAAGACGGTATGCAACTTGCTGTAGATCCAGGTAAAGGTTCGTTTGAGTGGATTGGTCAAAATGTTACAAATTTAAAGGCTATACTTTGTACACATGGGCATTTTGACCATATTTTTGATGTTTTAAAGGTCCAAAATAAGTTTAAGGCGCCTATTTATATCCATGAAGAGGACGCATTTTGGGCGCAAAATGATATTTTTGGATATGGATATGAGCTATTTACTCCAGATGTATTTTTTAAAGACCAAGAGTGCGTTACTATCGGCTCGTTTAATATAAAATTCCATCACTTTGCAGGACATACGCCAGGATGTTCAATGATAGAGATAAATGGCTGTATGTTTAGCGGTGATTTCTTGTTTAGAGATAGTATTGGCAGGTGGGATTTTCCGTATTCAAACAAAGAAGATATGCTAAAAAGCCTTGAAAAATGCTCAAAAATAAGCGGTGACTACAAGCTCTATCCAGGACACGGTGAGCCAAGCAGCCTAAGTGCGGAGCAAAGCAGGCTTGATATGTGGATAAGGATAGTGGCTTCTAGTTAGCCTTATCCTGTCGCTCTTTAGCACGTCTAATAGCGCCTTCGCGTTGGATATTTTTTTGTTGTGCTAAGAAAATATGCTCTTCGAGTGCAACGAGTTGAAATGTCCCCTCGAATACCTTCATGTCGTGAAGTTTGCCTATGACTCTTACTTCGCGTTTGCGCGACTCGTCAAAGTAAGCTCTTGCATCAAATTCTACGATCTCTCCAAGTTTGATCGGGCCGTAAAAATTTATACGAGCATTTATGGTGACGCAAAATTCTTCATTGATGGCAACAAGAGCCGCGTAGTTTGCCGCGGAAAATATAAATCCGCTATGGATGAGATCAGAGCCGTCGGCTACCATTTCGTTTGTGGTAAAAAATTTTGTTTTTGCGTGATTTTTTTCTAAAAATGTCGTTACGCCGGTTAGGCTTAACTTGATATTTGGTGATGTTTTTATCTCATTGCGAAATGGATTTTCGTCTTCAGGAAGGACGATTTGAGAGTCACCAACCTCTTCATAAATGCTGTTTTCAGCCATTTTTATCCTTAAATTTTTATTTTTATATACACTCGGTTTGGAGCAGGATAACCTTCGATAGTTTTTAAACTATCGTTTGGATCAAGAAAATTTTCTAAACTCTGTCCGTCTATCCACTCGGTTTTTCTTTGTTCGTTTACGTCGGTAGGTTTTGTGGCTAAAATTTCAAAATCACTAAATTTAGCCCTTTCACACCAATTTTCAAGCGCACCGATAGTAGGGACAAAGTATATGTTTGGTATCTTTGAATACGTAAGCTTTGGTGTTAATGCAAAATCACCCGGCATATCTATATACATCGTATCTAAAAATACTTCTCCGCCCTTATTAAGTGAACCTTTAAGTTCTTTTAGCATTTTTACCGGATCGCTTCTGTGATATATCACGCCAAGGCAAAAGATGGTGTCAAATTTGTGCTCGTAATGCGCTAAATGCTCAACTCCTAAAAGCTCATATATGATATTTGAGCGCACAAAATGGTTTATGAAATTAAACTGCATAAACGTATGCACGCTAGGGTCAAAGCCGACTAATTTTTTTGGTTTTTCTTTAAGCATGCGAAACATGTAATATCCGTTATTGCACCCCACATCGGCTACAACTTTATCTTTTAAATTTATATGTGGTTTAAGTAGGTTGTATTTTATAAAGCTTTGCCACTCTGTATCTATAAAAAGCTCTCCAAGCGCAAACGGACCTTTTCTCCATGGCTTAAGCTCTTTTGCGATCGCCTCTATCTGTTCTTGTTTTTGAGTGGTTAGACCGTTAAATTTAATACTAACAATATCGTTAAATTCACACTCGCAATCAAACTTTCCTAGTGCATTTATGCGTGAAAGAAGTTCTAAATTTTTAGATGAATTTAATATCTTTTGTCTTTCTTTTATGAAATTTTGCACGCTACTTCCAGTCTATGATGTTGTGCGGACACTCTTTGCGATATGTGCCGGTCGCGTCATAATACTCTTTACAGTCGTTGTAATACTGTGTTGAAATTCCGCGCTCATTTAAAAAAATACAACCGTTAAAAACAAAAACAATAAGCATTAAAAGTAATATTTTAAGAAATTTATTCATGGATTTGATTTTAGCATAAAATTTAATATTTTATAGTAAAATGTTCGTTTTTAGGGCTTAGGTTAGCCATTTTATTATTAAGGCATTTCATGCAAAGACGTGATTTTTTTAAAATAGGTGGAGTTTTGGGTGCGGCAAGCGTGCTGCCAAGCGTAGCATTTGCGGCTGCTAACGAGAGCAAAAGTAGTGCGGTTAGGACGTTTGACGTTAGATTAAGTCATTTACTAAAAGAAAAGGGTAAAAACGCTCGTTTTTGGTTACCTCTTGTTACTTCAACCGATTTTCAACAATTAGTAAGCGACTATAAGATAACAACAAATGCAAAAGAGTATTACATTTCAGATCTTGCCATCCCAACGCTATTTGCCGACTTTAAAGAGGGTCAAGTAGATCCAGCAATAGATGTTGAATTTAAAGTAAGAACTACTGAGAGAAATACCGACTTTTCAAAGGTTAATTTTAACGAAAATGAAAAATTAAGCAAAGAGATCGAGTTTTATCTAAAAGCAACCGCTCAAATTCCTACAACAGGCATAGTTAAAGAATTTGCTGACAAGATCATCGGTAAAACAAAAGGTGACTTAGAAAAAGCTCGTTTGATATATAACTGGGTCGCAAACACTATGGAGCGTGACAATAGCGTGCCTGGATGTGGCAGAGGAGATGTAAAAGCTATCCTTGAAAGCGGTAAACTAGTCGGTAAATGCACCGATATAAACAGTGTGTTTGTCGGACTTTGTAGGGCGGTTGGAATTCCTGCTCGTGAGTTATTTGGTATCCGCGTTGGTGCTTCGAGATTTTCAGGTCAAATGGGCGCAGCCCCAAAAGAGGACGGCTTAAGTCATATATCTGGCGGACAGCACTGTAGGGCGGAATTTTATCTAAAAGGATATGGCTGGGTGCCTGTTGATCCTGCTGATGTTACAAAGGTAAGACTGGGCGAAAAACTAAGCAACAGCGACACAAAATTGGCTCAAATTCGTGATTATCTATTTGGTAACTGGGAAATGTGTTGGATAGGCTTTAACTACGGTAGAGACTTTGACCTAAAGCCACTTGCCGAGCAAAGACCTATAAATAACTTTGGCTATCCATATGCTGAGGTTGATGGCAACACGTTAGATTATTACAACCCAAAAGAATTTAGCTACGATTACGTATCGAAAGAAATTTAAATTTGAAGCACGTTTGGTTTATCATAACCTCGGCTATTAGCGCATTTATGGCAACGCTTTGTTGCCTACCTGCGCTACTTTTTTTACTGTTTGGAACCTCTTTTTCATTTTTGTCTTGGACTAGCGCATTTTATGAGTATCGCACGTTTTTTAGCATACTTTCGGTGATATTTTTCGTTGCTTCGGCATTTTTTGTGTTTTATAAGCCAAAGTCTTGCGCGCTAAATTATGCTAAGAAAAAGTGGATATTTATATATGTTCTTTTGGGGATTTTGATTGTTTTTATGCTTGTTTATCCAGAGCTGTTGGGAGACTTTTATGAGTAAAATTTTATTTGCACTACTAATTTGTACGGTTGCATTTTCGGATCAAAATTTTAAGATACAAGTAGAGGCTATGCATTGTCCACTTTGTACGTCAATGGTTAGAAAAGCACTGCTTGGAGTTGAGGGCACTCAAAGTGCCAAAGTTTCTTTACGTAGTAAAACGGCGGATGTTATTACGGTGGATGGAGTTAAGGAAGATGACTTGCTTAAAGCTATAGAGGCTATAGGCTATCCTGGTATTGTTTTAAAGTAGGCACTCATGAAAGAAGTTCAAATTTTAGACAAATTTAAGGAAATTTCACAAATTCCTCATTGCAGTTTTAATACAAAAGAGTTGCGCGACTTTTTGGCTAATTATGCCAAAAATCACGGATATAGCGTGGACGTTGATGAGGTTGGAAATATCCACGCGATAAAAGGTGAGCCTAAAATTTGCTTGCAAAGTCACTATGATATGGTTTGTGTGGGCCATACGCCAAAGCTCGAGCTTGTCGAAAAAGATGGTTTTTTAAGCGCTAAAGAGTCATCTTTGGGTGCCGATAATGGCATGGGTGTCGCTATCATGATGCAGATGATGAAGGAATTTGAAAATTTAGAATGTCTTTTTACAAACGACGAAGAGGTTGGGCTTATAGGAGCAAATGGATTTGACGGTAATTTTGCAAGCAAAAAGCTTTTAAATTTAGACAGCGAAGATGACAGCGAGGTTATAGTTGGTTGTGCAGGAGGTATAAATATCTTTGCATGCATTGACGCAGATACAAAGACTGTATCAAGCGGCGATGTTTATGAAGTTATCGTTAGCGGATATCCTGGTGGACACTCCGGTGTTGAGATACAAAAAGATATACCAAACGCTATTAAAATTTTAGCTTGCTTTATAAGACAAAACGGTGCGAAGCTAGTAAGTATAGAAGGCGGCGAAAGAAGCAACTCTATACCGGTTAACGCAAAGGCTGTCGTAGTAAGTCAGAACAAATTAAAAAGCGATGACTTGCATATTTGCGTTAAGAAGCTTGACGGTACTGCTAAAATTTTAAAAAATTCAGATCAAATTTTAGCTTTTATAAATGGTTTTTCGCAGGGCGTAAGAAGCTATGATGTGGAGTTAAATTTACCAAAAGATAGTGTAAATTTATCTACCGTAAAAAATCACAACGGTAAGATCTGGGTGGAATTTTACGCTCGCTCTATGAGTATGGATGGAATTTCAAGGCTCGAGTTTGAGATCGGCGAAATGGCTAGTGCGCTTGGTTTTGACATTAGTATCAATGAGCGCTCTAATCCCTGGGAGCCTAGTGCAGATGAATTTGCTTATGCTGTTTTGGATGAACTTCAAAAATTTAAACCGGATGCAAAGATAAAGGCTATACACGCAGGGCTTGAGTGTGGTGTGCTTTGTGAGGGTAGAGATGATATGCAGACTTGTTCCATAGGACCAAATATCTACTCTCCGCACTCTACCCACGAAAGATGTGAGCTTGCTTCGGTTGATATTATAGCAAGTGTCGTTAGAAATATAATTAGCAGATATTAAATTTGTAAAATTTTACATAAAATTTCATTTAAAATGCTTAGAAACTATAAGCATTTTAAATTTACATAAACGCTTAAACTAAGATGTTTAGGCTTCCTCTTTCTTGCCTGCTTTGTTCTTGGTTTTGACTCTGCTCGGTTTGTTCTAGTTGTCTTTGTTCGTTTGCTCTTTGACTTTGCTCGGCTTGAGATGCTTGTGTGTTTTGAATTCGCTCTTCGTTATTTTTGTTTTGAGCACTTGGCTCTCGCGTTTTGTTTTGATTTTTGTAGATATCATAGCTTTGATAACTTCCGTAAGAATTTATTGAAGTAGGCATTTTTATCCTTTTGATTTTATTTATATTATAGTATCTTTTAGATAATTGCAACTTAATATGATATAAAATTTACATTAAATTTGCACTTTATCCTTGCTTTTGCAAAGCTCATATAAAAAGCATTCGCCGCAAAGTGGTTTTTGAGCCTTGCAGACATATCTGCCAAAAAGCACCATCGCTTGATGAAGCCTGCCAAGATCTGTTTTAAAAGCTAAAATAAGATCAGCCTCGGTTGTTTGTGGGGTTTTTGCACTGCTTAAACCAAGACGATGTGAAACTCTAAATACATGCGTATCTACTGCCATTACATTAGCACCAAGTGCTTCTAGCATGACGACATGGGCAGTTTTTGTTCCAACTCCTGCTAAATTTATTAGTTCGCTCTCTGTGAGCGGAATTTCTCCACCGTGATCATCAACAACACTTTTTGCCATTTTTATTAAATTTTGTGCTTTATTGTTAAAAAAACTGCAAGAATTTATAAACAATTTCACGCTCGCAAGATTGGCATTTGATAAGGAATTTACATCGGGATAGGCTTCAAAAAATGCCGGAGTTATTAGGTTTACACGCTTATCGGTGCACTGTGCCGATAGCATGACGCAGACTATTAGTTCGTAGTTGTTTTTCCACTGAAGTTCGCTTTTTGCATCTTTGTAATTTTGCAAAAATAAATTTTTGATTTTCGATATATCTTTTTTCGTTCTCATTTTGTGATTTTAGCATTTAATTAATAAAAAGTAACGTATTCTTTGGATATAATAACTGGTTTAAAACAAAATTTTATAAAGGATGTTTATGAAGAAATTTTTATTTCCAACGTTTTTAAGCTTGGCTACCGCACTTAGCCTAAATGCTGCCGTTATGGCTACAGTTGATGGCGAGAGCATAGAAGATAGCGAGGTTGCTGCTTTGTTAAGCGCTGCTATGCCTGGATTTGACGCGAGCCAACTTTCACAGCTTCCTGCTGATGGTAAAAAACGCGTTGTTGATGATTTGATTAATAGAAAACTTTTACTTAAAGACGCTAAAGCAACAGGCATAGAAAAAGATCCTGAATTTACAAAAGCTATGCAAAATGTTCGCGATAGTATCGCTCTTGACGTATATATGAAAAAAATGTTTGACGGCATTAAAGTAAGTGATGCCGAGATAAAAGATTTTTACAACAAAAACAAAGAAAATTTCTCTCAACCGGCTCAAGCCCGTGCTCGCCATATACTTTTGGGTGACGAAAAAGAGGCTGGGGCTGTTATAGCTGAGCTTAAAAAATTAAAAGGTGATGCACTAACTAAGAAGTTTGCTGAGCTAGCAAGCGCTAAATCAATCGACAAAGGCTCTGCGGCACACGGTGGCGAGCTTGGCTGGTTTGGTCAAAGCCAGATGGTTAAACCTTTTGCCGATGCTGCTTTTGCACTTAAAAAAGGTGAAATTTCTGCAAAGCCTGTTCAAACTCAATTTGGATATCATGTTATCTTAAAAGAGGATTCAAGGCCTGCCGGAACAGTTTCACTTGATCAAGCTAAAGGTCAAATTGAACAAAATTTAAAACTAGAAAAATTTCAAGGTCAAATTAGACAAAAAACAGATGCGCTTCGCTCTAAATCTAAAATAGAATACAAGTAATCGGAGGATAAAATGGGCGTTTTAGATGTTGTAAAAGCCGGTGTTGTAAGTGGCGAGGATCTAAATAAGCTATATGCATATGCAAAAGAGCAAGGTTTTGCTATACCTGCAGTAAATGTCGTAGGTTCTAACTCTGTAAATGCGGTACTAGAAGCGGCAAAAACGGCAAATTCGCCCGTTATTATTCAATTTAGCAACGGTGGAGCCAGTTTTTACGCAGGTAAAAGCTGTCAGGGTGGAGATGTTTTAGGTGCTATTGCTGGAGCTAAGCATGTTCACTTGCTAGCAAAGGCTTACGGAGTGCCGGTAGTGCTTCATACCGATCACGCCGCTCGTAAGCTTTTGCCTTGGATAGATGCTCTTATACAGGCTTCAAAGGAGCATAAAAAAACTCATGGTATACCACTTTTTAGCTCTCATATGCTTGATCTTAGCGAAGAGAGTTTGGAAGAAAATTTAAGTACTTGTGAAAAGTATCTAAAAGAACTTAGCGATCTTGACATCGCCCTTGAGATAGAACTGGGTGTAACCGGTGGCGAAGAAGACGGGGTGGATAATACAAATGTCGATAACGCACTTTTATACACACAACCCGAAGATGTAGCTCTTGCTTATGAAAGACTTAGTAAGATAAGTGATAAATTTAGCATAGCCGCAAGTTTTGGCAATGTTCATGGAGTTTATAAACCCGGCAATGTTGTTTTACGTCCCGAAATTCTTAAAAATTCACAAGAGTATGTCGCAAAGAAATTTAATACAAGCGACAAAAAGCCTGTAAATTTTGTATTTCACGGTGGAAGTGGCAGCGAGCTAAAAGATATCAAAGATGCCGTAAGTTACGGCGTGATAAAAATGAATATCGACACTGATACGCAGTGGGCGTTTTGGGATGGCGTGCGCGAATACGAAGCCAAAAATAGAGGCTACCTTCAAGCGCAGATCGGTAACCCCGAAGGCGATGATAAGCCGAATAAAAAATATTACGATCCAAGAAAATGGATAAGGTGTGGCGAAGAGAGCGTGATAAAACGCTTGCAAGTTGCATTTTCTGATCTGAACTGTTTAAATAGGAATTAATAAAATGTCGGTCAATAACGACTTTAGCGATCTTGCCTTACCTCAAACCAAGGCAGACCGCTCTATCTTTGTTTTTTTTAAGATTATCTTTTTACCGGTTGCTACCTTTGTTTTAGCCTTGCTTGCATACCTTGAAGTTATCAACTTTGAGATGAAAGCGCACACGATAGTGATGATGGCTATTATCTTGATCATAGCCGTGATATTTACTCGTCATAGTGCGGAGTATGCGTATAGTATTTTTCGTGCAAGAGGCGATGATTTTAGGCAAAGCCTTAAAAAATTTATCGTTTCACATTTGCTTGAAATTTCAGGACTTAAGAAGTCAAGATCCGGTTTTAATGAATTTTTAGACGAATACACAAGAAATTTTAGAAATGACAATCTAGCAAGTATAGGCTCTGCCGTATTTCCTATGCTTGGAATTTTAGGCACATTTATAAGTATAGCCATGTCTATGCCTTCGTTTAGTTCAGGTACGGCCGGAGAGCTTGAAAAAGAGATAGCTATCTTGCTAAACGGTGTTGGTACGGCATTTTATGTGTCGATATACGGTATATTTCTTGCGCTTTGGTGGATGTTTTTTGAAAAGATAGGTATATCAAAATTTGAAAAATTTGCCAACGAACAAAAAGAGTTAAGTAGAGAATTTTTCTGGCAAAAAGACGAGCTTGAACAGTTGTATATGAGTGCTGCAAGTTCACATTTTGAAGATATGAAAGTCATGTTTACCCGAGTAAGCAATGAAGAGTATTTTAAACGGCTTGATAGCGTTACTGAGGCTAAATTTAGCAACTTTATGCAGCTTGAAGAAGCGCAGCAAAAAATAGTCGCTCAAGCTTCCGAGACTTTAGAGCAAAATGTAAAAATTTTAAATAAAGCCGCAAGTAGACAGGACGAATTTATTAAAATTCATTCAGATATTTTAAATGCCATGTCTTCGTTTAACGACTCCTTAAAAGAGTTGGAGTTAAAAATTTCAACCCAATACAACAGAGCAAGCGAACTAAATGAGAGCAAGATGGTAAGTCTTGATAAAAGTGTGGCTAAATTCTCGGAAAATTTAAAACTTTTTGACTTAAGTTTAAAAGAATTTTCGGTTAAACTTTTAAATGAGCAAAATGCTGCTATGAAGTCGTTTAGGCAAAGTATTTTTGATGGAGTAAGCGAATTTAAAAGTGTTTATGAGCAGGAGATAAAGAGTTCTGAAAGAGAAAAAGAGCGTGATGTCTTGATCGCGGAACTTAAAAAAAGCGTAAAAGAGATCGATCAAGAAGCTAGCTTAATCATACAAAAAATAGAAAATGCAAATTTGATAGATGAAAATAGATAAAAAAGACCAAGCATCCTCGACATTTTGGGTTTCGTATGCAGACCTTATGGCGGGATTGCTTTTTGTTTTTATGCTACTTATCGGCGCGATAGTCGTTAAGTATGTTCTTTCTCAAAATACCCTGGCAAGCAAAGAGCAAGCCATAATCGCAGCTCTTGCAAATTTAAAAGACGAACAAGGTAAAAATATCACGCTTGATAGGCTAAATGCAGCCTTAAAAAGCGAGCTTGCAAAAATAGGCGATGAAAATTTAGAGCTTAAAAAAGCAAATGAAATTTACATAGTTGAGCTTGATGCGCTAAAAGAGCGGTTAGAGAGAGCTGTAAATGAAAACTTAGACGCAAATACAAGTATAAAAGACCTAAATGCGAGTATTTTAAATTTAAATCAACAAATGATAATCCTAACAGACGAGTTAAAAGCGGCTGAAGAAAACGCAACAACTCAAAGCGAAGATAATGAGAAAAATTTAGCTAAAATCGCCTTTTTGCTCGAGCAGGTAAGCCAAAAAGAGGCTAGATATGATGAAATTTTAAGAGACCTTAATATAACAAAAAGTCGTATTAAAAATTTAACAGGCATTAGAGTAAAGGTTATAGGGGCTCTTAAAGAAAGGCTCGGAAGCGATATCGCTATAGATCCGAATTCAGGAGCTTTAAAACTAAGTTCTTCTGTCCTTTTTGATAAGGGTAGGGCGGAGATAAAAGATGAAGTTAAAAATGAATTAAAGCTTACCTTACAAAAATACTTCGATGTGCTTTTAAATGATGAAGAGATATCTAAAAACATCGATCAAATTATGATAGAGGGCTTTACCGATAGTGACGGAAGCTATCTTTATAACCTCGAGCTTTCGCAGCGCAGAGCTTATGCTGTGATGGATTTTATAAATTCATATAGTAGCGATGAAAATTTAAGAAAACATCTCGTTGCAAGCGGCCGTAGCTTTAACGAGCTTGTAATGAAAGATGGAGTAGAAGACAAAGACGCCTCACGAAGGATAGAGATAAAATTTTTGATCTCAAACAAAGAGGCGATAAAAGAGATAGAGAAATTTTTGGAACATACGCCATGATAGAGAAGTTTAAATTTCGCGGACGTGAGATGTTTTTGCTAAGAGACGATCTGCTTGGTGAATTTAACGGCAACAAGGCCAGAAAGCTTGAGTATTTTTTAAATAGCGACTTAAAAGGTATAAAACGCATAGTCTCACATGGTTCAAGTCAGTCAAATGCCATGTATAGTCTTAGTGTGTTTGCAAAGATGCGAGGTCTTGAATTTTGCTTTGTGGTTTCTCATTTAAACTCGAATTTGCAAGAAAAGCCTGTTGGAAATTTTAAATTTGCCCTACAAAACGGCATGAAGATATTTGTCGCGCAAGATAGAAGGTCACTTGCAAAAGAGCTAGCAAGCCAAGATGATGCTTTTTTTATAGAAGAGGGCGTGGCGATGACTGAAGCCGAATTTGGCTTTAAAACACAAGCTATGCAAATAGAAAAATGGTGCGAAAAAAATAGCATAAGACCTGATATCTTTTTGCCATCAGGTACAGGAACGAGTGCAGCTTATCTTGCTAAAAATTCAAATTTAAGAGTATTTACTTGTCCTTGTGTCGGCGATGTTAAATTTTTACAAGATGAAATTTTTGCTCTTGATAAAAATTCAAAAGTTCAAATTTTAAATCCTCCTAAGAAGTATCATTTTGGGGATTTAAAACTTGAGCTTTATAAAATTTGGCGTGAAATTTTAGACGAAACAGGAGTTGAGTTTGAGCTCATTTACGATCCGGTTGGCTTTTTAACGCTATTTTCAAATTTGGACGCATTTAGCGGCGATATCCTTTATATTCACCAAGGAGGAATTCTTGGCAATATAAGCCAAAAAATGCGATATGAGAGAAAATTTAAAGGAGAATTATGAAATTTTTACACACAAACGACGCTGATTTTAGGGATAAATTCTCACAACTAGTAAGGCGTTCTGATATGGACATGAGCGGTGTTATGCCGACTGTTATGAAAGTCATCGAAGATATAAAAAAAGACGGAGATGATGCACTTTTTGCGCAAATAGCAAAATTTGATAAATTTACTCCCACATCCACACAGGATCTATTGATATCAACCAAACAAATGCAAGAGGCTTATGACGCGCTTGATAACACGCTTAGAGAGTCGTTAAAGTTAGCTTACGAGCGCATAAAAGCCTATCACGAGCAATCCGTGCCAAAAACTTGGAGTATGCGTGATGAGCACGATGTGCTTTTGGGTGCTAAGTATACTCCGGTAGATAGAGCGGGACTTTATATACCGGGTGGTAAAGCGGCATATCCTAGTTCGCTTTTGATGAATGCTGTTCCTGCCATAGTTGCAGGAGTAAAAGGGATAGTGGTTTGCACCCCTGCTATCGGCGGCAACGTAAACTCTCTTTTACTTGCAGCCATGCATCTTTGTGGTATCAAAACGGCATTTAAAATAGGCGGAGCAAGCGCGATAGCGGCCATGGCATACGGAACTAAGAGTGTTCCAAAGGTGGATGTTATAACAGGTCCCGGAAATATCTACGTAGCAACCGCTAAAAAGCTTGTTTATGGTGAAGTAAACATAGACATGATAGCGGGTCCAAGCGAGATAGGTATCATAGCGGATGACAGCGCAAATGCTCGCCATATCGCGATCGATCTTTTAAGTCAGGCAGAGCATGATGAGCTTGCAAGTAGCTTTTTAATAACTCCGGTAGAGGCTTTTGCTAATGAAGTTTCAAAGCACGTTGCAAGTGAATTAAAGAGTCTAAAGCGCGAAGCTATCGCAGCAGAAAGCATACGCAATAAAGCCGCGATAATAGTAGCAAAAGACATGCAAGAGTGCGTTGAGCTTATGAATGAACTAGCTGTAGAACACCTTGAAATCGCGACAAATGACGCATTAAGCTATATGAACGACATAAGGCATGCCGGAGCGATATTTTTCGGACATTTTACACCAGAAGCCATGGGTGATTATCTAGCCGGACCAAATCATACTTTGCCAACAGGCGGAAGCGCTAGATTTTACTCGCCTCTAGGGGTTGAAAATTTCATGAAGAAAAGCTCTATAATCTCTATTGGTAGAAAAGGCATAAAAGAGCTTGGCAAAGCATGTATGAATTTAGCCGATGCAGAGGGGCTTGGCGCACACGAAAGATCGGTAAAAGTTCGCTTAGAGGATTTTTAGGTTAAATTTAGTTTAAAACTATACAATGCCTTGCAAATAGAGTAAAGGGGTTAAAATGAAGTTGAACAACTTATCTGCAACAAATATGTATAATGTTGCACAAAATAATAACGACCAGCAAGAAAAAGCTTTGAAAAATATCGCTGTCGCGCGTGCTTTAAGTGGGATTGACGGCTCAAACCTTGCTATCGCGGACTCCCTTATGCTCCAAAGTAACACTCTTGAGCAAGGTATTGCTAATGCAAACGATGCCATAGGTATGCTTCAAATCGCTGACTCCACGCTGTCAAATTTAAGCCAAAGTGCAAATCGTATAAATGAACTTTCGGTATCTTTAAATAATGCTGCGTTAAATGACAGCCAGCGCTCAATGATACGAGGTGAGATCAACGCACTTTCAAATTCTATGAGCGATAGCCTAAGTAACGCTACGTTTAACGGTAGAAATGTTTTTGGATCAGAGCTAAATTTTGTTACAGGCAATGGCATGGAGAGTATAAATTTAAACACAAATTCTTTAATGACAATAGATGAAGATGGCTCTAATGCAACCGATATAATCTCTAATATCAATTCTCTTCGCACTCAAATAGGCTCTGCGCAAAATGGTATAGCTTCAGGCATAAATGCTTCTGTTGCGCAAAGTATAGCACTAAAAGAGAGTGAGAGTAACCTGCAAAACAATGGTATCGCCAAGAATTTAAATGATCTTCAAAATGCAAATTTGAGCATAAATGCAGCCATTTTGGCACAAACACATAATATTACAAGCTTACAAACCCAACTTGATAGACTTCTTTCATAAGCCCAAATTTGGGCTTATGTTTTTATCTGCTTAAATTTTTATATATTCTATTAAAAATTTGAAAATCATAATGTATTAAAATGTAGTTTTGTCAAAAAAAGAAGATCGAGAGAAATTATCCCTCGATGTAGTTTTTGAGTTTTCTACCCACTTTAGGGTGTTTTAGCTTTTTAATGGCTGAGCTTTCTATCTGACGAACACGCTCACGAGTTACATTAAGAGCCTTGCCTATCTCTTCTAGTGTTCTATCGCTTTCGTCTTCAAGTAGACCAAATCTCATGCAAATAACAGCTTTTTCACGGTCGTTTAGCTGAGAGAGAACCTCGTCTATCTGCTCTCTAAGGTCGCCTTTTAATATCTGTTCCATTGGGCTTAATGATGTTTTATCCTCGACAAAGTCTCCAAATTTTCCATCATCTTCGTTTGCTATCGGAGCTTCTAAGCTAATAGGCTCTTTTGTGATTTTAATGACTTGTTTTACCTTGTCTATGCTTAGTCCGACCTCTTTTGCAATGATGCTTACATCGGGCTCTTTCCCTTCTTCTTGGAGGTATTTTCGGTTGATTTTATTGATACGATTGATCGTTTCTATCATGTGTATCGGTATGCGGATAGTTCTTGCTTGATCGGCGATCGCGCGAGATATGGCTTGACGTATCCACCATGTTGCGTAAGTTGAGAATTTGTAGCCTTTTCGGTATTCAAATTTATCAACAGCTTTCATTAAGCCGATATTTCCCTCTTGGATAAGATCTAAAAACGGCAAGCCACGGTTGGTGTAGCGTTTTGCTATACTAACGACAAGGCGTAAATTTGATTTTGCCATTCTGGCTTTTGCCTCGTCTGAAATTTTCTTTCCGCGTTTTATCTGCTCTAAAATTTCTTTTAAGACGGTTGGATCAAGGTCAAATCCTTGCTTGCTAGCCTCTTTTGTTTGAAACAATTTCTTTATCTCAACATAAGTTGAAACCATTGTCGCTTCAGGAACACGTGTAGCTATCTCTTCTTTTGATAGTTTTACTATGTCTTTTAGTATGCTTTTGTGATTTTTCTTAAGTTCGTCACTAAACATTGGCAAGCGATACTCAAGGCGTTTAAGTTCTCTATCAAATTCGTCGTCGCTTTTTAGTGCAGTTTCCATTGATTTTACGATCTCGCTTATAAGCTTGCTTGTTGGGCCTAGATCCATAAGCTTATCTTTTAGAATTTTCTTTTTAAATGCAAGAGTAAGTTTTGACGCAGTATCTTCGTTCTCAACTTTTTCTTGTTTATTGGCTGTTTTTAGCCACTCTTTTTTGGCTTTTTCAAGTGCTTTAAAGCTTTCTATAACTTTTTCAGCGCGTTTGTCGTTTTTGAGTGATTTTTTAGGAGTTTCTTCATCCTCATTTTCCTCCTCATCGCTCTCTTCTTCCTCGTTTTCGTTTTCACTTTCACCATCATCTTCAAAGCTTTTAAAAAGCTCTTTTACGCGACGTTCACGGTTGATAAGCGGCTCTTTGTAATCAAGTATAAAGTCTATAAGAAATGGCACCGAGCAAAATGCATCTATGATAATATCTTCGCCAAGTTCGATTTTTTTGCTGATTTCTATCTCTTCTTCTTTTGTTAAAAGCGCTATTTGCCCCATTTCGCGTAGATACATCCTTACTGGACTATCTGAGCGTGACCATTCTAAAAAGTCGTTATCGTTTGCAAGGTCAAATTCTTCTTCTAAATTTAATTCATTTGAATTTTGCTCTTTTTCGCTCTCTTTTTGGCGTTTTTTAGCATCTGCTATATTTCTTGCTTTTGCAACCTCTGCGGCAGTCATAAGCTGAACTTTGTTTGCGTTAGCCAATGCTTCTATCTTTTTAACCACTGTTGCCGTTGGGGCTTTTTCAAGTAGTTTTACTAATTTTTCATAAGTAACAAAACCCTTTGCGTTCTCGACAAAAAGTTCCTCGATTTGATTAAACGCGTCTTTGCTTGTACTCATAAAATTTCCTTTCCGATTGGCGATTTAAAAATATCTGACTATGTTTTGAAGAAATGTGGATTATACCGAAATTTTATTAAACGTATATAAATTTAAAGTTGGAACGTATTTTGCTTTAATTCGTTTTGATATAAATTTGAACTAGGAAAATCTATGCAAAATGGCTACTATCAGGCAACGGCAGGTATGGTTACGCAGTTTAACCGACTAAATGTCATAACAAATAACCTTGCAAACGTAAACACTATGGGATTTAAAAAAGACGGCGTGGTTGTGGGGGATTTTGAGAGAATTTTTAAAGAGGTTCACGATGAGCTTCCACTTAAAAACCACACCAAAGATGCTGCTAAATTTTTAAACAGAACGCTAGATAGAGTTCCGCAGGTAAGCGAGCAGTATATTGATTTTAGCATGGGAGGGATAAAAAATAGCACAAATACGCTTGATTTTGCAATTAAGCGAGACGATGTATTTTTTCTAATCGATACTTCAAGTGGTGTTAGATTAAGTAAAAACGGCTCTTTTAGTCTTGATGAAGACGGCTTTGTTGTTACGCAAGAAGGTTACCGTGTATTGCCTAGCGGATACGAAACTATGCCTTTGGCTCAAAGAGGCATTCAGGTGCCTCAAGGAGAGGACTTTAGAGTGGACACAAGAGGAAACGCTTATGCCAATAACGAGCAAATAGCTAAATTTTACATGGCTCAACCACGCGAGATAAGAGCTCTTGAAAAGATAGGGGATAATTTTTACAAGCCGGAAAATTTAGATGATATAGTAGATATAAATGAAGCAAATGTTGTCTTGCAAGGATATGCACAGATGTCAAATGTAAATCCTGTAATTGAAATGGTTGGACTTATAGAGACACAAAGGTTGGTTGAAATGTATCAAAAAGTAATGACAAGTCATATGACTGATCTTAACCAAGACGCTATTGATAAACTTGCAGCAAGTAGAGGATAAAGGATAAAAACATGATGAGATCACTTTATACGTCAGCAACAGGCATGATAGCCCAGCAGACGCAAATAGACGTTACCACACATAATATTGCAAACGTCAATACTTACGGCTTTAAGAAAAATCGCGCAGAATTCGCAGATCTTATGTATCAAGTAATGGAGTATGCAGGAACTGCCACAAGTCAGACTACTACAAGCCCAACCGGTATCGAAGTAGGACTTGGCGTTCGACCGACTGCGATAAATAAAATTTTCTCGCAAGGGTATTTTAAAGAGACGAGCAATAACCTTGACGTTGTCATCGCAGGGGATGGATTTTTTCAAATTCAGCTACCTGACGGCACAACGGCTTACACTAGAAACGGCGCCTTTAAGCTTGATAGTGAAGGTACGATCGTAAATTCTGACGGATACGCTTTGATACCTCAGATAACCGTTCCTGCAAACGCTACGCAAATTTCTATCGGTACTGACGGAACTGTTTCCGTGCTTCAAGCCGGCGAAACCGATATGGCGCAAATCGGACAAATAGAGCTTGCAAATTTTATAAATCCAGCAGGTCTTCACTCTATGGGGGATAATAACTATCTTGAAACGGCAGCAAGCGGAGATGTTGTCGTAGGTGTTGCGGGCTTAGATGGACTTGGAACTATTAGACAAGGATTTGTTGAGATGAGTAACGTGCAGCTTGTTGAAGAGATGACTGATCTTATCACGGGGCAACGCGCGTATGAGGCAAATTCAAAAGGGATCACGACAAGTGATGCGATGCTTGAGATCGTAAACGGACTTAAAAGGTAAGTAAAATGAGCTATATGCTTTTAATTATCGGTTTTATTGTGTTGATTTGGGTGGCTGATATATTATACTTTTCAAACGAAGAAGCCCATAAATTTTCAAAATAATTTTATGACTTTCTAACCCGTTTGTGGGCTAGAATTTTACTTTTCCGGGCATTTTGTATTTGGTTGGATACGAGTATCAGAGCCTTGAGATGATATCAAGTAGGCTTCTCCGGCTATAAACTCACATACTTTTCCTGCTTGTGTAGAGGTAAATACCTCATCGCCGATTTTATACACCAAACTTACTGCATCAACGATAGTAGCTTCATCGCCGACTTTACTTCCGCCGACTCCGCCAAGTGTGCCACCCACTATTCCTCCGATCACTGCACCTTTATCCGACGAACCGCCGCCCAATGCATAACCAGTAACCGCACCAACTGCGGCACCAAGCACCGCTCCAACGGTTGTGCTTTGTGTTTTTGTTCCGCCGTCTTCAACTGCAACTCTTGCAGGCAAGACTTCAAGTATTGTTACTACTTTTACACTTTGTTGTCTGTTTAATTCACCTTGATTATATACGTTGCCACCTATTGTATCGGTAGTTTTTGCGCCACATCCTGCAAATAACGCACCGCAAATGGCAAGCGAGATAAATTTAGCTTTCATTGCTTCTCCTTTTTAAAGTCATTTTGATTATACACTTAAATTTTAAATGAGTATTTTTTATTACATTAAGAAAACTACTTTAAATTTTTCCTTATGCTGAGATTTAAGTTATGTTTTTGTATTATTCGCGTTTTTAAGGCATTTTAGTGGAACAAAATTTAGATAATAAATTCATCTTTAAACTCTCCATCCCTGTTTTTATGGGTTATTTTCCATTGGGTATAGCATTTGGCATAGTTGCTCATAGTGTAGGCATAAGTCCTTTTATAGCTCTTATGCTTAGTATGCTTTCTTACGGAGGGGCTGCGCAATTTATGATGCTTTCGCTTTTTGCGGCAGAAACTACTTTTTTAGAAGTTTTTGTTGTGTCTTATCTTGTAAATTTACGCCATACTTTTTATGGACTTTCGCTTTTAAAAGAATACAACGGACTAAAATTTAAAATTTTTAATATCGCTACTTTAACGGATGAAACATTTGCTATCTTTAAAACATTACATATCGAAAATTTAGACGATAGAGGTCGCGTTTTTACTGCGCTAAATTTTCTTTCTTGGAGCTACTGGGCTTTAGGAACGGCAACGGGAAGTTTTGCTGGTATGCTTATAAAATTTGATATGAGCGGACTTGAATTTAGCCTAACCGCACTTTTTATAGTCATAGTTATTGAGATGTTTAAAACAGATAGAAATTTTAAAGTCCTTGGTGCGGCTTGTGTTTTTGGAATTTTAGGACTCGCGCTTTTGCCGGTTAAATTTTTACTTGTTGGCTCAATGTTTGCATGTTTTGTATTTATTTTAATATTTAAGGATCGTTTGTGATTATTAAGATAAGATTTTGCTACATTATCGTAACACTTTAAATTTAACACGGAGATTTGCATGAATATAAGCACAATATCTAACGAATGGATACTTTTTTTGGCTGTTATTTTAAGTTCTATTGCAACATTTATAACCCGTGTAACACCATTTTATATGATAAAAAACTATAAACCAAGCCCATGGTTGAACGCGATACAAAAACATATGGGACTAATGATAATGGTGATTTTGGTATGTTATGCGTTAAAGGATACTAGGCTAAATGCCTATCCATACGGGGCAAGTGAAGCGATGGCTGTTTTGATTGCCATTTTGGCTCATCTTAAATTTAAAAACACCCTAGTTAGTATTGTCATTTCAACTTTGTTTTATATGTTTTTTATTAGAGTTTTTAAAATTTAATAAAATTAAAATATTAATTGACTTTCTAAATTTTACCATGTATAATTTCTCCTAAGTTTTATAAAAACCATTTTATTTTAAAGGAGAATGTATCATGAGTTTTTCATTCAAGAAGGTGGTGGCAATTATGCTTCTTTCAGCTGTTGCGGCTTTTGCAAAGCCTACGATTTACATTTTAGCTACTGGTGGTACCATAGCTGGTTCAGGTGCAAGCGCTCTTGATTCTAGTTATACTTCGGGTACAGTTACGGTTGATAAACTAATCGCCGCAGTTCCTGAGATCAACAAGATCGCAACCATCAAAGGTGAGCAAATTTCACAAATCGGCTCTCAAGAGATGAACAACGAGGTTTGGCTAAAACTTGCAACTCGCGTAAATGAATTACTAACTAGCGGCAAAGCTGACGGTGTCGTTATCACTCACGGTACTGACACTATGGAAGAGACCTCATATTTTCTTGACTTAACAGTAAAAAGTGACAAACCTATCGTATTTGTAGGCGCTATGAGAAATAGCGGTTCACTAAGTGCAGACGGTCCTTTGAACTTATTTAACGCTGTAAATGTAGCTATAAGCAAAGAAGCTGTAGGTAAAGGTGTTTTGGTTACAATGAATGACGAAATTCATGCTGCTCGCGAAGTAACAAAAACAAACACAACTGCAGTTGATACATTTAAGTCGCCAAACAGCGGTAAAATCGGTACTGTATTTTACGGAAATGTAAAATTCTATATGAACCCTATCCGCAAACACACTGTAAATTCAGCATTTGATATCACTAAGATCAAAGAACTTCCACGTGTTGACATCATCTATAGCCATGCAAATGACAATCCTGACTTTGCAAATATCGCTATCAAAAACGGTGCAAAAGGCATAATCAGCTCAGGTATGGGTAACGGCAATCCATTTCCAACTGTTCTTGAGGCACTTGGAGAAGGTGTTAAAAAAGGCGTTGTAGTAGTTAGAGATTCTCGTGTAGGAACAGGTGAGACTACTCTAAACGGCGAAGTTGATGATGCTAAATACGGCTTTTTGGCAAGTGATAATCTAAACGCTCAAAAAGCTAGAGTTCTTTTAATGCTAGCTCTTACACAAACAACAGATAAAGCTAAAATTCAAGAACTATTCTTAACTCATTAATATAGTAGGTAGAGCGCAAAAGGTTACAAGTTAGCCTTTTGCGTGCTTTTATAGGTGTTTTATTTCTTTGCTCGCTTGCTTAATAAAATTTGACTTAATCCAGCCGCTTAAGGCGCATCATGAATTATCTTCTCTTTGTTGTTACGTTTTTTCCTATTAGTTTTATGCCAGGCATTAATATGACCCTTGCTTTAAGTATCGGCATGAGTATAGGCTATATGCGAGCTATACCTATGATATTAGGGCAACTTGTAGGTGTTGTTTTGGTTAGTTTTTTGTGTATTTTAGGGGTTGCTACGCTACTAATGAGATATGAATTTGTGTTTGAGATGATAAGAATTTGCGGTGCGATTTACAGAAGTATCTAAAAACGGACTAGGTGAAGTTGCTACTTTCGTAGAAAACGCAAATAGCGACTACTCTACGTATGATTTGCTAAAAGAGTATTATAAAGATGAAGAGAGCGATATGTATTGGCTAGAAAACCAACTCGAGCTTATCTAAATGATCGGCAAACAAAACTGGCTAGTAGCTCAGCTTTAAATCGCAAAGGATAAAAAATGGCAATGACTAAAGACTATCTAAAAAACAGCTTTAAAGAGAATATCAACGCTGGAAATTTACAGTTTGGCGTAGCGCAAGAGATACCAAGTGCGGAGGTGGCTGAGGTTTTAGCCACGACTAAATATGACTGGCTATTTGTCGATGGCGAGCACGGCGCACACGACATCCTCTCTATCGTTGATATAGCACGTGCTATCGCGCCTTATGATATGACGCCTGTGGTTAGGATACCGCAAGCAGGCACTGGTATATTTAAACAGCTCCTTGACTCTGGTATCCAAAACATCATCATCCCAAAGGTAGAAAGTGGCGAGGAGACCGAGCAGATAATGTGCTGGGCTTCGTATCCGCCTAGGGGCAACCGCGGTATGGGTGCAGGTGCGGTAAGAGCGGCGAGATATGGCAGGTATCCTGACTATTTAGAGCGTATAGAAAAAGAGATATGCATTTTACCACAAATAGAGAGCAAAAAGGGTATAGAAAACCTTGAGGCGATAGCTACGACACCGGGTATCGGCGGTGTGTTTCTAGGGCCTATCGACTTAGCTGTGGATATGGGTCATGGGCTAAATATCTTTCATCCTGAGGTGGTGGAGGCGATGAAGTATAAAGCGCATAAGAGAGCTTGGTGTGCCGGTAGGCACTATCGCTGTTACGCCTGAGCAGGTAAAAGAGTATGCTGATATGGGCGTTAGCTTTTTAGGCGTTGGGGTTGATACTCTGTTTTTGGCAAACTCAGCCGATAGCACGCTTGAAACGTTTAAAAGCAAGCTTTAAAATGAGATGAACGCCACTAAGTCATCGCGGTTTAGTGGTGTAAATTTAGTGCTCCGCTACGCAAATTTCATCGTTTTTGATAGCTTTTATAGTAAAGTATCCGACAACTCCGATGAAAAATAGCAAAAGCACAAACATTATCACGCCAAAGTATAGATAAATCGGCTCACGGCTTAACTCATAAGCCTTCACAAAAGTCATGCTAGCCGCCGCTGTCGGGAAGGTAAACGCCCACCACGATAGGAAAAATTTAAGCTTCATGAAATTTTTATACATAAATAGTATCAGCCCCGTAAAAAATATCGTCAAATTTAAAAGCACGTGAGCAAATACATCAAAGCTCTCCACAAGTCTCGTGTAGCCTAAAAATGCGATCGCAGGCGGAGCGATGACGATAAAAAGGGTCGGCATGAATTTTTGTGCGAGCTGATCGTGAAAGATGATGCGGTAAAAGACGATCGTAAACAAAACGAGCCAAAAAAAGAGCCCGATAGAGAAGTAATACCACAAAAACTCGCTCTTACTATCGCTTGCGATGACCACTACAAGGTTGCCAACTATCGGGATAAACCAGGCGGGATTTGAGTGGTTTATGAGTAGGTTGTTATTGATCCAAAAGGCGATGACATAAAAGGTAAAAAAAGTCTGTAAAACAAGTGCGATGTAAAAAAGCACGCTGTGCAAAGAGGCAAATTCACTCCACATCGCAGAAAGCAAAAACAGCGATATGGCAAATGCGGCGAAGAAATTTATCTTAACTGGATGAGATATCTCTTTTTTTACATCATCTTTAAATTTAATTATTTTTATTCCATAAAGTGCAGCGATAGCGATAAAGATTAGGCTAGTTGCGCTACGTAAAATTTCAAATATGATATCTGATAAACCAAGCGTTAAATTTAATTTCTCGTATGATAATGTAAGCCCGCCAAGTCCCATAATAACAGCAAAAAGCATAATGGGAAAGTTGGCAAGTTTAGATGATGTTTCTTCATTTTTCATAATAACTCTTTAAAATTTTTTTAAAATATTACTCTTATAATGGCAAAATTTCAGTGATAAAATCACTTTGTTAAAGAATTTTATTACATGAAAATAAATAAATACTAAGAAGATGTTTAGAATTTTTCAATACAATACTGGAATTACATAATTCAAGGAATAAAATGCTAAATGAAGCTGATCGTAAATTTTTAGACGAAAGTTTTTTGTCTAAGTTTGAAATTTCGGACGCCCATAAGCAACTTGTTATGGAAAAAAGTCTAATCAAGACTTTTAAAAAAGATGAGATCATCTATACAAAAGACGGTTGCAAGGGTTTTATCGTAGTAAAGAGCGGCAATATAAGAGCCTACATCGCCTCTAGTAACTTTAAAGAAATCACTGTTTTTAGCCTAAAAGATAATGAAAGTTGTGTGTTGTGCTCCTCTTGTGTCAAGAAAAATTTCGAGATAGAGATAAATTTACAGGTGTATGAAGACACCGAAGTAGTTTTGATACCTATTGATATTTATAAAATTTTAAGGGACATTTATCCAGAGATCATGAGTTTTACTTTAAATTTAATCTCAACAAGATTTGCAAGTGTTATTACCGTTATGGAGCAGGCATTGTTTCTACCGCTTGTTGAACGTATAAAAAATTTTTTAGAGCAAAACAGCACAGATTCAAGCATTAAGATCACTCATGAACAGCTGGCAAACCACATCGGAAGCGCCAGGGAAGCTGTCTCAAGAGTCTTAAAAGAGATGGAAAAAGAGGGACAAATAGAGCAAAAAAGAGGAGTTATTACTCTACGTCATGCAGTGTAACTTTATCACAAATTTAAACTTTTATTTGCGCTAATATCTCGTAAAATTTTTAAAAGGAGATAAATATGGTAAGCAAAAAGAGCAGAATTTTTAGAGTGATATTTGGGTTATTTTTGATGGTTGGTGTTTGGCTTTTATTTAAAAGCTACTGGGCATTAATAGGCCTTGTTCCTATAATAGTAGGTATTACAGGATACTGCCCCGCATGCCAAATACTTGGCAAATGCTCTTTAAAAAGATAAATTTCAAAGACGCCTTTTTATTGTTTGATTTGTTATTTAGCTTTTTTTGGTTAAAATCGCAAAAACTTACTATTTAAAGGCGTATTATGGCAAATAAAGTATGGAAATTTGGAAATAATATCGACACTGATATTATCATCGCTGCAAGATATCTAAATACATCTGACGAAAACGAACTAGCAAAACATATCATGGAAGACGCTGACCCCGACTTTGTAAAGAAAATTTCAAAAGGCGATATTATCGTAGCGGGTGAAAATTTTGGCTGTGGAAGCTCGCGTGAACATGCTCCTATCGCCCTCAAAGCTGCCGGCATAAGTGCCGTTATAGCAAAAAGCTATGCGAGAATTTTTTATAGAAACAGCTTTAATACCGGACTTTTAATCCTTGAGATAAATGAAACCGATGAGATCAATGAGGGTGATGAGCTAAAGATAGATGTTGATAACGGTGTGGTGCTAAATTTAACTAGCAAAAAAGAGTATAAATTTAACGCTATCCCACCTTTTATGCAAGAGCTTTTAAGTGCCGGTGGACTTATAGAATACGCAAAAAGCAAAATTTAAAATTAAGGTAAATACAAAAATGAAAAGATATAAAATTTGCGTTATAAAAGGCGATGGTATCGGTACTGAGATAGTTGATGAGGCGATTAAAGTACTTGAGGCGACAAGCTTGAAATTTGGCTTTGAGATGGAATATGATTATAAGTTAATGGGAGGCGCGGCTTATGATGTTTTTGCTGAGCCGTTACCAAATGAAACACTCGATAGTGCTCTTAGCTCAGATGCAGTGCTTTTTGGTGCTATAGGTGGTGCAAAATGGGATAATTTGCCTCGCGACAAACGTCCTGAAAGCGGACTTTTAAAGCTTAGAAAAGGTCTTGAAGCTTTTGCAAATTTACGTCCGGCTGTTATTTATGATGAGCTTGTAGAGGCCAGCACTATAAAGCCTGAAGTCCTTCGCGATGTTGATATCTTGGTTGTTCGCGAGCTAACCGGAGGAATTTACTTTGGTCAGCCTAGAAAGAAGAAAGAAGACAGTGCATTTAACACTATGACATATACAAGAGCCGAGATAGAACGTATAGCAAAGATAGGCTTTGAGGCTGCACTAAAGCGTAAAAAACGCGTTTGTATGGTAGATAAGGCAAACGTTCTTGAGACAAGTCAGCTTTGGCGTGAAGTCGTAAGCGAAGTCGCTAAAAGATACCCTGATGTAAGCCTTGAGTTTATGTATGTTGACAACGCCGCTATGCAGCTAGTGCGTAATCCTCGCCAATTTGACGTTATTTTGACAGAGAATTTATTTGGAGATATATTAAGTGACGAAGCAAGTATGGTCGTAGGCTCTATCGGCTTGCTACCAAGCGCAAGTATGGGCGGCAAAGTAGGAATTTACGAGCCTATACACGGCTCTGCGCCAGATATAGCAGGTCAAGGTATAGCAAACCCGATCGCAACTATACTAAGTGCTGCAATGATGTTAAGATACGCATTAAATGAAGAAAAAGCAGCTACTTGCATAGAAAATGCCGTAAAAACAGCACTATCTCAAGGTTATCGCACAAAAGATATCGCCGCTTATGGAGCAAAAGAAATTTGCACCACAAGTGAAATTGGCGATGTGATCGTTAAAATAATAGAGCAATGAAAAACACCGTTACCGAAGCACTGATATATGAGGCTCAAGGGCTAAAAGACGACGCCCTTGAGATTTATAAAAACATACTTAAAAATGATGCGAACAACAAAGAGGCACTTGCTGCGATAAGGCGTTTAAGCGGACTTCGCAAAGGTCGCAAGATACAAAATGAACTTATGAAGGATTTTTTTATAGATATGAATACACCTGAAGAGATAACGGAATTTAAAAGGTGGTTAATAAGAATATGAAGCTTGATGATATAGCAAGAATGGCGATAGACGAGGTTAGCGCGGAGCTTGAGAAGATAGAAAATATGACCAAGGTTGAGGAAGAGCAAAATTTATCAAGTTCTAAAGAGGATGAAGCACAAGAAGATATCGCTTTGCAAAAAGTAGATGAGCCAAAAGAGAGTGCCAAAGAGATAATAGGTAGCGAAGAGATATTTTTACGTAACCTAAAAGAGCGTATAGAAGTTCTTTTTGAAGGGTTAAACGAGATGTCACAAAAAGATCTACCCCAAAGACTAGAACTCACGCTTAAATTTCTTGAATTTGTTCTTGCAAATGTTGAAAACAGGCTTGAAAATTTATCAAAATAAAGCCTTGGATGAGGTGCGAGAAATTTTAGCGCCTCATACTTCACGAGCCTATCTTGTAGGCGGTTGTGTTAGAGACTCCATTTTGGGGCGTGAAATTTATGATTATGATATTGAAGTTTATGATATATCGCCTGATAAATTTGATAATATCATGCAAGATGTCGGTGCAAGCGGTGTAGGCAAGAGCTATTTTATCTACAAATTTAAAGAATTTGACCTAGGACTTCCACGTACGGAAAATAAAACCGGCTTAAGACATACCGACTTTGAGGTAAGCTACTGCAATGATGAAAAAGCAGCCTCTCAAAGGCGTGATTTTAGTATCAATGCGCTTATGTTAAATATCTTTAACGGCGAGCTGATTGATAACTGGAGCGGGCTTAGCGACCTTAGAAATTCATCTATAAGGCACATTGATGATGAGAAATTTTGCGAAGATCCGCTTAGAGTTTTGCGCGCTGTTCAGTTTGCATCAAGGCTCAATTTTAAAATCTCTCAAAAAACATTAGAGCTTATGAAAACTCTTGATCTGTCCTGGCTTAGTAAAGATAGGATAGCTTGTGAACTACTTAAATTTTTTAAAGCAAAACATCTTGAAGTCGGCACATTTTACCTTTACGAGCTTGGACTTTTTGATAAGTTGTTTAACCTTAAAATTTCACGAGACGAGCTTGATGATTTTTGCAAAAAGCTGCAAAACGCACGTAAATTTATAGATAGTTCAAAGCTGTTTTTGTATCTTTTATCTAATGAATTTTCTTTAAATTTGACGCAAATTTTAAAAGAATTAAAGTTGCCTAAAATTTATGAAAAGATATTAAAAGAGCCGTTTTATAAGGATCAGCCGAGTGATTTTGAGCTTTTGCAAATCGCGCAAAATTTACCACTTAAGCAGTGGCTTGGCTGCTATAGCCAAAAGCGTGTCGATAGGGCTAAAAAGCTAGGTTATTACGACGAACAATTAGAGATAAAGATCGACGCAGCCAGCATAATACAACAAGGCTTTACAGGCAAAGCCGTAGGCGAACAAATAGAGCTTAAAAAAAATGAAGAGATAGAAAAAATTCTTGCCGAAAAAGGCTTAAACAAGTCAAAATTTGATAAAATCCAAGACTAAATTTTAGGAGTTAGTATGCAAAAATACATTTTGAAAATAAAATGTAGTGACGAAAAAGGGCTGATATATAGAGTTTCTGATGTTATATTTAAACATCGTCTAAATATCGAAACAAACAATGAATTTGTTGATAAGGAAAATAATCGCTTCTTCATGCGTGCCGAGCTTAGCGGAGAACTAAACATAGGTGAGTTTTGCGGTGTGCTTGAAGCTGTTTTACCAAGCGATGCAGAGATAAGCTGCCTTGCAAAAGCAAAAAAAGATATCATTGTTTTAGCGACAAAAGAGACACATTGCTTGGGTGATTTACTTATTAAATTTGATAGCGGAGAGCTAAATGCAAACATTGTTGCCGTTGTCGCTAATCATGAAATTTTAAGAAGTTTGGTTGAGAGGTTTAACATACCTTTTCATGTTGTATCGGCTGAAGGCATGAGTAGAGAAGACCACGAAGATGCTGTGCTTGAAGTTATGTCACAGTATAAATTTGACTACGCGATCTTGGCTAAATACATGCGTATCCTAACGCCAAAATTTGTCAATGCTTACCCGCAAAAAATCATAAACATACATCACTCGTTTTTACCTGCTTTTATCGGAGCAAATCCTTACAAGCAAGCATATGAGAGAGGTGTTAAGATCATCGGAGCAACGGCGCATTTTGTAAACGACAACCTAGATGAAGGTCCTATCATCACTCAAGATGTGATACATGTAAATCATGAAATGAGCTGGCAAGATATGCAACGCGCGGGACGCACATGCGAAAAAAGCGTTTTATCAAAAGCACTTGACCTTGCGTTTGATGATAGACTTTTTATAAATGAAAACAAAGTGATAGTTTTTTAATGTTTAACATAGTTTTAGTTTCCCCGCAAATTCCGCAAAATACCGGAGCTATAGGGCGAATGTGTGTAAATGCAAATTTAAAGCTTCACATCGTAAAACCAACCGTTTTTAGTCTTGATGAAAAGGCGGTAAGGCGTGCAGGGCTTGATTATTGGAAGGTATTAGATCCTGTTATATGGGAAAGCTTAGATGAGTTTTTAGAGCAAAATTTAAAATTTAAAGATAGATTTTTCTTTGCTACGACTAAGACAAATAAGCTTTATTTTGACGCCAAATTTAAAAGTGGGGATTTTATATTTTTCGGCGGAGAAAGCACGGGGCTGCCTGGTGAACTAATGAAAATAAACGAAGATAACAAAATAACAATCCCAATGGGAAAGCAAGGCAGAAGCCTAAATCAAGCAATGAGCGTGGCGATCGTGGCTTATGAGGCTATAAGGCAAAATATAGCTGAATTTGACTTTAGGGTGCCGATTTGAGAGCGGTTGTTTTACTTGTTTTTTGCGTCGTTTTTGCGTTTTGTCAAAATATAAAAATTGCAACTTATAACGTTGAAAATTTATTTGACGGAGTAAATAACTGTAACGAATACTCTGACTTTCGTATAGGTAAAGGCAAGTGGAGCAAAGAAAAGGCAAGGCAAAAACTTCTTCGTATAAAAGAGGTTATAACTGCTTTAGATGCTGATATCATCGCTATTCAAGAAGTAGAAAACGAAGAGGTTTTAAAAGAACTCATAGCCGGCACAAACTATAAGTATATAAATTTTAGCACGAGCAAAAATGCTCCTGTAGGGCTTGGCGTGATATCAAAGATAAAGCCAAGCTCAAGTGAGGCTTATAAAGTCCACGGTATAAAAACGCGTGATATTTTAAGGGTTAAATTTAAACTTCAAGATGGAGAATTTAGCCTTTTCGTCGTGCATTTTCCAGCCTTTAAACGTAACGGCTTAGAGGCGCAAAAAAGAGCAGAAAGAACTCTTAGGGTGGCTTTAGCGCAGCATAAAAATGCTATCGCGCTTGGGGATTTTAACACTGTTTATTCTACGTCGGATAGATCGCTTTTATACAACATCACGACTACTAAAAACTACACAAATCTTTGGAGCGAGGTAAGAGAGTATAAACAGCGCTACTCGTATGCAAGATCGGGTTCAAACAAGCGCGCAATAGACCATGTGCTTTTAAGTCCAGAATTTATGGACAAAAAAGGTCAATTTGTCTATGTTTGTGATAGTTTTAAGGTGTTTAAGCCAAATTTTATGATGGATGGCGAATACGCAAAAAATGAGAAGAATTTAAGTGTGTATTCTGATCATTTGCCGCTTGTTTTTGAAATTTCAACTGATAAAAATTTGCTTTGCGGTATAATGAGCAAATTTTTAAATCGGATAAATATGTAATGGATAGAATTCTTGATATTTTCATGACCGCCTTATTTGTGGCATTTTTGGTATTTATGCTACGTGGCGTTGCACTTAATATAAGCGAAAAACAAAAAAGGAAAGAGGACAAAAAATGACAAAAGAGTTGCTGATCGAAATCGGTGTTGAAGAGCTTCCTGCGATACCGTTTCTAAAAGAGTTGCCAAATATCAAAACAAAATGGCATAAAGTGCTACAAGAGTATCGCTTGGATGGCGAGTTTGAATTTTACTATACGCCAAGAAGGCTAGTTTTTCTACACAAAAATTTTAGCATCTCACAGCCTGATAGCACGGTGGAATTTATCGGCGCGCCAAAGCATGTTGCGCTAAAAGACGGTGCTTTTACAAAAGCGGCGTTGTCGTTTGCCGGCAAATGCGGTATTGGCGAAAGTGAGCTAAAATTTAAAGAGATAGATGGCAAAGAGGTTTTATTTTACGAAAAAGAGCTAAAAGGCGAAGCTAGTAAAAACTTGCTTGGCGATATGATAGAGAAGTTTTTACTATCTCTTAGCTTTGGCAAGTCTATGCGCTGGGGCAATGGCGAATTTGAATTTATCCGTCCTGTGCGTTCGTTTTTATGTATCTTTGGTGATGAGTTTGTAAAATTTGAAAAATTTGGCGTAAAAGGCGAAGACTCTACTTATCCTCACAGAAGTATCGGTTATGATAAAATTTCTATCGCAAACATCGACGAGTATTTTAGCGGATCAAAATCACGCGGTATCATCCTTGACGCAAATGAGCGCAGGGCGATTATGCTGGCTGCATTTGATGAAATTTCAAAGAAAAACGGAGTACAGATAGAAATAGACGAAGAGCTACTTGATGAAGTAGTGACGATAACCGAGTATCCAACCGCACTTTTGGGTGAATTTGAGAGTGAATTTTTACAAATCCCAAGCGAAGTCATCATAACTTCCATGAAAGAAAATCAACGATATTTTCCGGTGTTTAAAAACTCAAAGCTAAGTAACCACTTTATTGTAGTAAGTAACGCCATAAGTAACGATAGTGCGCTTATAGTTCGCGGCAACGAGAAAGTTTTAAGGGCTCGTTTAAGCGATGCGATGTTCTTTTGGCAAAGCGACTTAAAAGCAGAATTTAGTCCTGAAAAGCTAAAAAATATCACTTATCTTAAAGAGCTTGGAAGTATTTATGATAAAGAGCTAAGAGAGGTTAGAGTAGCTCAAATTTTAGGCAAAATGTATAAAGATAGGCTAGAAAACGAAGTCGGCAAAGACTTTAATGCAAAACTTGAAAGAGCTGTGATGCTAAGCAAAGCTGACTTAACAAGCGGCATGGTTTATGAGTTTACCGAGCTTCAGGGCATAATGGGTCATTATTACGCACGTGCAAAAGGCGAAGACGAAGCGATAGTAACCGCTATAAAAGAGCAATACCTACCAGATGGTGAAGATGCACAGTGTCCAAGTAGTGTATTTAGCTCGGTCGTCGCACTTTCAAGTAAACTTGATGCACTGTTGGGGCTTTTTAGCGTAGGCAAAATTCCAACCGGCACAAAAGATCCCTACGCACTTAGACGTGCGGCAAACGGTGTTATCAGGATAGTTCAAAACATGGGTTTTGAGTTTGATATCGTTAAAGTTTTAGAAGAACTCAAGGACGGATATAAAGAATTTGACACCAGCATACTTGAAGAGTTTATACTTGATAGACTTTATGTATTTTTTGATGTAAATTCTTCTATCGTAAAAGCTTGCATAAATAGCGGCAAGCGCGATATAAACGAGCTTGGTAAGGCGATAAATGCTCTAGCTAAGATCTCAAAAGATGATGAATTTAAAGAAAATTTCTCTACCTTTAAACGTCTTGCAAATATCATAAAAGATAGCGAAATTTTAAATGTAAATGAGAATTTGATTAAGAACGAATACGAAAAAGCCCTAAATGATAAATTTAGCGCACTGGATAAAAAAGAGGGCGACTATGAAGGGCGCTTAAATGAGCTGTTTGGGCTAAAAGATAGTATTGATGGCTTCTTTGATAATGTTATGATAAATGACGAAGATCCAAATATAAAGGCTAATCGCATCGCTATAATCGGACAAATTTATAAAGAATTTTTAAAGATAGCAGACATTAAAGAGATCAGCTTTTAATAACACATACAAGGGTCAAGCCTTTGACCCTTTGCCTATATAAATGAAATTTTACCTGTAAGATCGGCTGTGCCTTGAGTGTATGGTGCCGATGTTATTACCGCATTTATGCCTGTCTTTGCAAACTCCTTGCAGTTTTTTAAATTTATACCTCCTGCTGCAGTTACTATGATGCTTGAATTTGTTTTATTTTTAAGCTCTATGGCTTTACTAAGCTGCGATGGGCTAAATTTATCACACTGGATAACGTCCGGCTTGTAATGCAAAAGTGTTTGAAATTCGCTTAAATTTTCACACTCTATCATTATCTTTTTTTCTGGCAGATTGGTTTTAAAGTCGGCTATATGTTCGCAGAAATTTTCAAAACTTTTGTAAGCCTTGATATGGTTTGCGAAAAATAGCACGCTGTCGCTAAGATTTGCCCTATGTATGCGTCCACCGCCGCTTATAACGGCATTTAGGCAAAATTCTTTTGCAAAAGGAAAGTTTTTTCGCGTGGTTTGGACTTGACAATACGGGCTAGCGTCCTTACATAAAGCTACCATGTCTGCAGTATGTGTTGAAATTTTACACGAGTATTCAAATAAAATTTGTATCAGCTTCCATGCTTTATGTAAATTTTCAAAGCTACCGCTCGCGTTAAATATCTGCTCTTTTGCTTTATAAATTTCACCGTCTTTTCCTGTGTTTACATCTTTGCATTCAAGAAATTCTGCTATGCGTATTGCTGTGGCTGCGTTGCTTAAAACAATTCGCTCGCGTGTAAAAATTTCAAGCTTAGCAGGGCGCTCTTTACCCTTGCAAAGTGAAGTTGTAAGATCGTTTAACGGGAGATCGGAGTGGATATACTCCCAAATTTTTACGTCACTTATCATTTTGCGCTAAGGGCTATTTTCTTACGTTTTTTGGACTGTTGGGTTATAATTTTTTGCGCAAAACCATTATTGTAAAGTCCGTGATGATATATGCTAAAGCCGACAAGTGCTACGCCTGATATGATATGTAGCGCTTTTATAGTTTTGTTTTTCATGCCAAACGCACTTAATGTAACCACTCCAAGTGACACGCCAAGGCCGACTTTTGCGACTTTTCTTTGAGTCTCAAGATTTAGTAATGAGCCGTTTAAAATTTTATTTTGCAAATTTTACACCTTTCATTGAATTTAAAAGTAACCAGATCGTAGTTCCGTTGTGCAGTATTGCGGTTGCGATAGGGTTTAGCATGCCAAATGTTGCTGCTGCTAGGATGGCGGTATTTATACCAACGGTTGAGTTAAAATTTGAGCCGATTAGCTTCATTGTTTTTACAGACAACTCTTTGGCGATAGCAACACTTGCTATATCGTCCTTAAGTAGGCTTATATCAGCAGTTGCCTTTGCTATGTCTGCACCCTTGTGCATACTTATGCCTACGTTTGCTTTTGTTAGACTTGGTGCATCGTTGATGCCATCTCCTATAAATGCAACATTTTTACCTTCGGCTTTTAGTTCTTCTATTATCTTTGCTTTATCCGTTGGCAAACATTCTGCGTATACGCGGTCACAACCAAGCTCTTTAGCAACCTCTTGAGCTTTTGCTTTTATATCTCCGCTTAACATAATAATCTCTTTTACGCCAAGAGTTCTTAGCTTGTCTAATGTGGCTTTTGCGTTTTCTCGCATATCATCTTTCATCGCGATGACGCCGACTAGTTCTTTGTCGTATCCGACATAAAGTAGGGTTAGTCCTTTGTTTAGTGCATCTTGTATGACTTTATCTTGCCCGGCAAAGCTTATACCTTCGTCATCTTCTAAAAAGTGTCTTGAACCGATAACGACCTCTTTTTTATCCATGGATGTTTTGACGCCGTGTGCAACGATAAATTCGACCTCATCGTGATGTATATGATGAAAACCGCGTTTATTGGCGGCTTCTACGATCGCCTCTGCTACAGGGTGGAAGTAGTGCTCTTCGGCGCTTGCGGTTAAATTTAAGATATCTTCTTCGCTCAAATTTTTCTTGAACGAAAATATCTTGACCACGCTAAGTCTTCCATGGGTTAGAGTTCCTGTTTTATCAAACACAAAAGTATCTGCCAAATTTAAAGCTTCGATCGCCTTCGCGCCTTTGATTAAAATCCCGTTTCTTCCGGCCTTTGAGATACTTGACTTAAAAGCCACCGGAGTTGCTAGTTTAAGCGCACAAGAGTAGTCTGCTTGAAGCACGCTTGCGACACTGTTCATATCGCGGTTTATCAGATAGGACACACCAGCTAAAGATAGAGTGACCGGTACTAGTTTGTCGGCCAGCTTTGTAGCTTTTAGCCCGACGCTTGATTTTTCGTTTAATGAGCTTTGGATGTATTCTTTGATACGGGCCGTAGCTGTTTCGTCGCCAACATTTTCAGCCCAAATTTTGATCCGGCCATCTTCGACGACAGTCCCGCTCATGACGCGGTCGCCTCTTGATCTAGCGATAGGTTCTGCCTCTCCGGTCATTGAGACTTGATTCACACTGGCATTTCCGTCAACTATATATCCGTCTATGCCTATGCTCTCTCCTGCGCCGACAACTACTATGTCGCCTTTTTTAAGTTTTTGGGTTTTTACTTTTTTAAGTCCTAGGCTGCCGTCTTCTTGGCGAATTTCTATCCAAACCTCTTCGATATTTGGTCTTGCAAGCTCTTTTATGAGATCATCGCTTCTATGAGAGGCACTTTCTTCCATGTATTCGCCTAAATTTAACATGAAATTTGTGCTGTTTGCGGCTAGATGGTCGCCTCTTGCAAGGCTAACGCCAACAGCCATAGACTCAAGAACTTTAGATGTTACTCCCTCTTCTTTTAGTTCTTTTACGCCTTGTAGTAAATTCGCACTACTTGCATAAAGTCCCAACGCAGTTTTTGTGTAATTGCTAGAGATGAGCGGACTTATCGCCATTACGGCACCTGACTTGTATATCTCGACCTTACTTGGCAAGGAAGTGTCTTTTGGCTTTTTTGGGATCTTTAAATTTTGTATGAAATTTAAAATTTCATCAAGATCGCCAAAATACTCTACAACGATACTTTTTGCGTATTTGTTTACGCGCACGCTTTTTATGCCTTTGTGCTCGCCGATATTGGCCTCTATGACACTTACGTCGCTTCTGTTGTTTAGCTCGTCACAGATGATACGAATTCGGTTACCGCAGTGATGTGCGATACGTAGATTATTTTTGTGCTTCAAGCTCTGCTTTGACATCTTCAAACCGCTCTTTTAGCTCTTCTATACCGGCATTTACAAGCTCTCCGCCTTTTATGATAGCTTTAAAAAGGCGCTCTTGCGCTTTGGGATTAGTAAGCACATAAGCTGCTACACCGCCGATAAGTAGCCCTTTTATAAAGCCTGCGGCATTAAAATTTTCAGGAACAAAAGGTAGTTCTTTGGCCGCTTCGTTTATAGCTTTATCTACTCCGTTTTGGGGAGGTGTAGTTACTTGAACTTGAATTTCTTGGTTGTCGATATATGGATTTTTCATTTAGTTACTCTCCGGTTTTATTAAATTTTCTATTAAAATTAGTGCACCGATACCAAGGGCGGTCTTTGTAGCCGCACTCATGTAGTTTCCTTTGGCGATAGAGTTTGACGCACTTATGCCTACGGCTGCCACCACGCCGCCGCCTAGGCTAAATTTCAAAACTCTCTTTGCGACACCAAGGGGAGTTTTTTTGTTTTTATTTCCTAGCTCAAGCGCAGTCGCGCTCATAGCACCCACTAGAGCGCCACTTACGAAGTGGTCAAACGGCAGTCTAGTTGTTGAAAGCATAAGAGCTTTGCTTTTGCTCATATTATATCCCCTATGCTTGATCGTTAGCTACTTGCGGTTTTGCTTTAGCAGTAGACGGTTTTTTAACACTTTTTTTAGCGGCTGGTTTTTTCTCGCTTTTTGTTTGAGTTTTTAAGATCTTTTCTTGAGTAAATTCCTTTACGTCACCTGCGATATCTTTGCTTTTTTTAAAAAGGTCTTTTGCGGTTTCTTTACCTTTTTCAAAGCCGTCAGCCGCACACTCTTTTACCTTATCTCTTTTGTTGTAGGCTACTACAGCCAATGCGCCCAATGCGACGCCTGCAATAAATGGAAGTGCCATTTTAGCTCCTTTCTTGTTTGTATTTTGTATCATTATTTATCCTTTGGTTCTAAATTTTTACCGACTATGGAGATACCAAGAGCGCCTAGTGCAAGACCGCTAAAAAACGAAAAATTCGGATTATTTAAAATTTTCATCATCTGGGCTTTATCGGCTTTTCCACTTATGATATCTTGCAGATCGTTGCTTATTTTAGCGAAATTTTCTTGGTATTCGTTTATAACACCCTCATAGCCTTTTTCTTGTAAATTTTGTATTAAATTTTTTATATTATTTTGATCATCTTTGTCGCCAGACATGGTCTTAGAAAGTTTTGCTTTTAGGGCGACGATGTATTCGTTATTTGATGTAGCCCAAAGTCTAAAAAATAGATCTTTTAGCTCATCATCGTCTAAATTTTCACAGAAATTTTCATACATTTTATTTAGTTGAATTTCATAATTTAACGCACATATAAATGCATCCTGGGCGCAAGTCGGTTTTAAAAACGCATTTTGCGTCTCATCTTCGTTTAGCTTAAGCTTTTTAACCTTGGCATATGTTTGTATAAGGGTTATGGCATTTTGTCTTAGGGCGTAAATTTCTCTAAAAACATCATCAAATTCGTTTAAAATTTCATATAAAATTTGAGCATTTTTTTCGCTTAAATACGCTGCGTCCAAAAAGTCGTTATGCACAATACACCTCTTTTGCGATGTTGTTTATCTTGACTGAAATTTGGTCTAAATTTTGTCCCTCAAGAAGATCGTCCCATAAAATTTTAGGGAAAATTTCATTGTCATACTCGATCGTTACAGAGCCGATGATCTTGTTAAATTTGACGTTTTTTATGCCGTTTATCTTTGCTATAACACTGTCAAGTTCACCTAAATTTACGCTTTGCGAAAGATCCTTGATCTTTGGATCAACCCTAACTCTAAGGCGACCCGGAGTGTGAGCTATCTTGCTAAAATAGCTTGATATTTGCATTAAAATTTCTAAATTTATATCCATTTTTTATCCTTTTGTCGGCATTATGTAATTAAGTAACTTAAATGTTACTTAAAGTTTTTTGCCTCTCGTTATCAAAATCCAAATTATTATGAGAAATTGTTTTTCAGACACTCATCACATATTCCATAAAGTATCATCGAGTGCGATATGCAAGTGAAATTTTTATCTTTACAAATTTTATCCTGAGCGTCTTCTATAAAATCATCTCTAAAGCTCTTAACTTTTCCACATCTTTCACAGATAAGATGATCGTGATGTGCGGTTAAATTTAACTCAAATTTTCTTACGCCGTTGTCGTCATATACGTTTGTAAGGTTACACTCGCTTAAGAAATTTAGTAAAGCATAGATGCTTGGCATGGAGATGTTTTGTTTGTGTCTTTTAAGAAATTCGTCTTTTATATCGGCTGCGCTTAAATGCGATGAGGCATGATATAAAATAAGTAAAATTTTCTCTTTTGCGTATGAATTTTTATGGTTAAACTCACTCATAAAATGTGATAAATTTTTATAAAAATTTTCAAAGTTTTCCATCTTGTATCACCGCAAATTTGATATTAATTACTAAGTATTTATAATAATACCTCATATTAACTATAAAGAAAATAAAGCCAAATATAAGGTTGTTTTGGTATAGTTTCGCAATTTTTTGACTTAAGGAAAACTAATGACGTATGACGAGCTTGAATTAGATGCGGTTTTACTTGAAATTTTAGAAAATCGCGGCAGTTTCGACTCTATGGATGATGAAGAGCTTTATGAGCTTATAGAGCATGTTGCGACTTTTACGGATGGGGATTATGAAGAAGCGTTTGAGTATATGACGCAGTTTTCGCCTATACCTAAAAAACGCTTCATCTCTTTATTTACAATCTAACCTTTAAAACTTTGCCTAGCTAGTTCTTGCAACTTCTTTGTGTATTTACTAGCTTTTGGGCTATTGTTATAAATATCTTCGTAGTCGTATATCCTATCGTAATAATCTATCGTATCTTGTCTGTTTATTCCCATATGTGAAATTTGAATTCCAACTCCAAGATAAATTCCTCTTGAGTTAGATGACTCTCTTGCGTAGGCAAAAAATTCAGGGGCATTTGTGGTTATAGCGCCTCCGCTTGCGTTATTTATCATCGTTGCTTGTGTGCTTAGGGAAATTCTATGGTTATTTTCAAAAATTTTATGATAGCTGCGAGAGTTTTTGTAAACGATGATAAGATCAACAGAGCTTAATCCAAGGGTTGCACCAAGCTCAATTCCTGAAAAATCCACAAAAAACGGACTTGAAATTTGACCGTCATCATTTTTAGCCACAAAGATACCTTTGCCATTTATAACGCTAACTCCGGCTCCACCCTTGGTAAGATCTGTAAATATCGCTATCGCGCTAGCGTCTTTTAATAAATTTTGATCTTTATTTTCTATGATAAAGTCATTTAGGACGTTTATGGCGCGTTTTACTTTTTGGTTTTGCACAATATCGGCCGATAAAATAGTGGTAAAAAATGCCAACATGAGTAGAATTTTACGCATTTTGATTCCTTTTTGTTCTAATTATATTAAATTCTAGTAAGTATATAATATAAAAATATTTAATTAATTTAAAAAATTAAATAAAAATTTATATTTATTTAAAGTTAATTGTGTAAAAATTGCATAATTAAATATGCAAAAATAACATATTTAAAATAACCTGTAAAACAGGTAAAGGAGAATACGATGAAAAGTGGTGGTAAAGTCATTTGCCCGTATTGCGGAACCGGCTGCGAGGTAGAATTGTTTGTCGAAAACAACGTGATAAAAGCAGCCGTTGGTGTTGAGGATAACCCCGTAAACGAAGGAAGTCTCTGTTTAAAAGGTAGCTACGGCTGGGACTATGTAGGCTCTCCAGACCGACTAGTAAAACCATTGATCCGTAAAAAAGACGGAGTGTTTAGCAAAGACGGCGATCTAGTAGAGGCAGAGTGGGACGAAGCGCTTGATCTTGTCTCAAACAAGATAAAAGAGGTGGTTGCCAAACATGGCGCTGATGCTTTAGCGGGAAATTTTTCTGCACGTTGCACCTTGGAAGATAACTACGTTGCACAAGTTTGGGCTTGACGAGTTTGAGACTTTAATAATGAGAGGCTTAAACCTCTCATCGGTTATAAGGCAAGGACTAGGCGGCGGATACTTTGAGTGCGACAGCTTGGCGCTAAAGGCATTTTGCAAACGCACAAAGATTGATTTTTTATGGATGTTTGAAATTTCAAAGCGCTACTGCGGCGTTATAAATAAAAATTTGGGGGAGTGAGATGAAAATAGATTATATCTTTTGTCGTCGTTGTTTTAATTCGCGCCAAATGCCTACGGCAAATCCCGCAAATACGCTAAGCGTAAGAATTATAACAAAAAATGCAAACATATCTTTAAGAAGCGCCCACCAGCCTATAGGATCGACCGTAACGGAAAATCCAAACAGCATAACCGCGGCAAATATCATAAAAGATTGCAAAATAAATTTTAGCATTTCGGATCTCCTTTTTTATATGTATTTTAGCATAAAAGGCTAGCAAATGGCAAATGTTGATGAAAAGACAGACGAGAAGTATCCTATCCAGCTACTTACTACAAGAAAGGTTTATCAATACACCGTAGGAACGATGACTCGTCGTTCTCGTGCGATAGAAGAGGGCGGAGATAGTATTGGTCCGATAGCTGAAATGAGTGCCGCGCTGGCAGCTCGTTACGGTATATCGCATGGGGATTTTATCAAGGCTTGGAGTAGATATGGTTATATTGTTGTAAAAGCCGATATAACCGACTGCGTGCCTGACGGTATCATACAGATGACCTTTCACTACTGGGAGAGCTCTTGTAACGAGCTAACAAGCTCCGGCTGGGACTTTATCTCCAAGACGCCGACATTTAAAGCTGCGATCGAGATCAAAAAGATAGATGAGGAGGAATTTTTACGCGTGCGTGAGTTAAAGCGTGAGAAATTTCAAACAAACAAGATCATATTTGACGACTTCCATCATCATCCTATGACGTTTTAAGCTTTTAGCCCCGTTTGGTTGCGGGGCTAAATTTAAAGCCGATATTTATATTTTTACTTGTAAAATACCCCGAAAATTTACTTAAAGCGTATAGATGGAAATAATCTTAATCATAGAGTATATAGGTATCGCGTCTGCGGCACTTAGCGGTTATTTGTTCGGGGTAAAGAAGGGCTGTGACTGGCTTGGTGTTTTTTTGGCGGCATTTTTAACTGCACTTGGTGGCGGTATTCTTCGTGATATGCTTGTTAGTAGGGCGATTTATAGTTTTACACATTATATGCCTATGATTATTGTTATTTTGGTGCTTGTAGTGGCAAATTTTACGAATTTACACAAAAAACGTGATAAATTGGAGAAAAAATTTATATTTATATTTGCCGACGCTATAGATGTGATATGCTTTTCTATAGTAGGAGCTATGGTTGCTGTCGAATACGGTCATAACGTGTTTGGCGTAGGGCTTATGGCGTTTTTTAACGGCGTAGGCGGAGGAATTTTACGCGATATTTTACTAAATGAGGTGCCTTGGTTTTTAACTACGGGGCTTTACGGGACGATTAGTCTTTGTGTTGGCATTAGCTATTATCTGCTTTATTTGGCAGGTTTTACAGGGGTGTTTTTCGTGCTGTGCTTGCTTGCGCTTGGTATTACTATACGAATGTTTGCATACTATAATGGTTGGCGTTTGCCGCCGCTAAAGGATTAAAATGTATTTAATGGACACTTACGCTAGATTTGATGTAGGTTTTGAGAGAGGAGAGGGTGCTACTCTTTTTGATGAAGATGGTAATGATTATGTTGATTTTGCTTCGGGTATAGGTGTAAATGCGTTAGGCTACGCTCATAAAAAAATAGTAAGAGCAATTACTAAGCAGGCTAAAAATTTACTTCACACTTCAAATATATATCACATCAAGCCGCAAGAGCGTTTAGCCAAGGAAATTTCAAAGCAAATCGGCTATAAAACATACACTTTTTTTTGTAACTCAGGCGCAGAAGCTAATGAGTGTGCGATCAAATTAGCTAGAAAGTATGGTGCAACTCATTTTAAAGAGAAGAAATTTGAGATTATTTCTTTAGGAAATTCATTTCATGGACGGACATTAGCTACACTTCAAGCAACCGGACAGGATAAATTTCATCCTGAAATTTTCGCTCCTTATATGGAGGGATTTAAATTTTACTCAACGATTGAAGATGTTATAAAAAATATAAATGATAATACCGTAGCTGTAATGATAGAGTTGGTTCAAGGCGAAGGTGGCATAAAAGCTCTTGACAAAGATGAGGTAAAACGTCTTGCAAAAGAGCTTAAAAAACGCGAACTTTTACTTATAACCGATGAGGTTCAATGCGGTGTTTATAGAACCGGCGAGTTTATCACAAGTAAGCTTTATGACATAAAACCGGATGTTATAACCTTTGCAAAAGGACTTGGCGGCGGAGTTGGTATAGGGGCCTGCGTTAGTAAAAAAAGTATATTCACACCAGGCGATCACGGCTCTACATTTGGCGGAAATTTCCTAGCTACTTCGGTAGGACTTGCGACTTTAAAAGAACTAAAGGCATTAAAAAAAGATGGTGAGATGGATAAAATTTCAGCTGAATTTAACGAACATCTGGATGAAGTTGTAAAGAAAAACGGTAAAATTTTTGAGCAAAAACAAGGTCTTGGCATGATGCTGGGTCTTGAGCTAAAAGATGGTATCGATCTTGCTAAAATTATCTCTCTTGCGCTTAAAAACCGTGTTTTGGTACTTCGATCAGGAGTTAAAACGCTTAGGTTTTTACCGCCTTTAAATATAAGCAAAAAAGAGATGAAAGAGGGTTTTGCTAGACTACAAAAAACGCTTGATGAGTATCAAGCCTAAAATTTGCAGGGACTACTCTCGCGCTGATCTTGCGATGCTTTGAAATTTTGCATCGCAAATTTTTGCAAGATCAAGGGGATTTAGCATAAGTTGCTTTCCTCTAACACCTGCGCTTATATAAATTTCTTGCAAATTTATCGCTCTATCGTCTATAAAAGTTGCAAACTGTTTTTTCATTCCTATTGGCGAACAACCGCCTCTGATATATCCTGTGATCTTTTCTAAGTCTCTTAAATTTATAAGCTCACACCTCTTAACTCCGGCAGCTTGGGCTAGGGATTTTAAATTTAACTCCAAGTCTCCTTGAATACAAGCTATGATATAGTTTTTTGGCTCGCAAACACAAACTATGGTTTTATAAATTTTTTCTATCGGTTGTGCGGCTACGTTTGCTACGTGAACGGCTGAAAGATCGCTCTCATCAACTTCGTATTCTATGATTTTATAAGGAATTTTAAATTTATCAAGTATCCGTGCGGCATTTGTTTTATGTATCATCTTTTCTCATTTTTGATTTTTTTTTGTATAATTGTATCAAAATTTTAAGGAGAGAGAATGGCGGACGAGATAGAAGAAGGAAAGTCTAAGAAGGGTGGCTCAAAAAGTGTGCTTATTGTCATTATCGTGGCGATATTTGTATTATTGCTTATAGTTGGTGCTTTGGTGGCGTTTTTGCTTCTAGGGGATGATGATACGGCACAGGCAAATGCTGCTATGCAACAACCTCAACAGCAACAAGTAGCGCAGTTTACCCCGGCTTCTCAGTCCAACAAGCGCACTGTAAATTACGCAAATATGGGTCCGATATACCCTCTTGATCAATTTATAGTAAACCTTCTAAGTGAAAACGGCTCACGTTTCTTAAAGACTAAAATTGACATGGAACAAAGTGCTGAGACTTTAACACCTGAACTTGATAAGAAAAAGGCGCTACTTCGTGATATTATCATAGTTACATTGTCCTCAAAAACTTACGAAGAGGTAAGCACCTCAAAAGGTAAAGACAAGCTTAAAGATGAGATAGTTGGCAAGTTAAACGAAGTTCTTAGCGATGGATACATTAAAAACATCTATTTTACTGATTTCGTGGTGCAATGATCGGTATAGACATAGTTGCCATAGATAGGATAGCTAGGCTAAAAGCGCGCTATAATGAGACATTTTTGGCGCGTTTTTTATCTCCTAGCGAGATAGCCCTTGTTAAGTCAGACGCAACGGCTGCTGGTTTTTGGGCGGCAAAAGAGGCTGCTAGCAAGGCTCTTGGCGTCGGTATAAGTGCTGAGTGCAGTTTTTTTGACATTATCGTTGAAAAAGATGCGAAAAATGCACCCATTTTAAAATTTACACCTAAAGTTTATGAGAAATTTAATATAAAAAATGCCAGTTTAAGCATAGCTCACGATGGAGGATTTGCCATTGCAGCAGTTATGCTGGAGTGTTTTTAGGATAACTAGCTTAGCCGTCATTTCAAATTTTAAAGGTCAAATTTGAAAAATTTCTATCACAAATATAAAAAATCTTGCATCGTCATAACTTCATTTAGCTTAATTGTTTTGTTTTATACTTTATTTGGATTCTTCGGTATTCCTTGGCTTATAACGGATATCGCACCAAAATTTATAGCCGATAAAAATGCGACTTTGGAGATCAAAGAGGCTAAATTTCATCCATATAAATTTGAACTAAACGCAACTAAGGTAAGTCTAAAAACATACAATGATCTTTTTAGGGCAGACAGTATCGACGTGAGTTTAAATTTTAAGGAGATTTTTTCAGGAAATGTAAATGTTGATGTTTTTCGCTTAACAAATCCATTTATAAATATTACGCGAGATAGGGAGCTTGGTTTTAACTTTGAGCCTTTGGTTGCAAGTAAAACAAGTGAAGATAATGCAAGCAATCAGGCAGATAACGAGAGTTTTTTTAACTTTACGTTAAATTTGTTTGAGATTATAAACGGCGGCGCTCAATATGCCGACATGAGTTTAAAAGAGCCATTTGTGGTCTCCTTTAATGATCTAAGCTATACTATAAATGATATAAATTTAAAAGAGTATAGCGCAGGAAAGCACGATCTTGATACAAGCTCAAGCTTGTTTGAGACGTTTGATTGGAGTGGCGGAGTTAGTTTAAATCCTTTAAAAATATATGGCGATGTTAAATTTAGTGGACTAAAAATGAACAAAATATGGCAAAGCTACATAAACCAGCCTGATGTAAACATAACAAAAGGCACGCTTGATGCAAAGCTAAACTACGAGCTAAGCCTAGATAACGGCGTGAATATAAATGTAAATAAGGCAAAACTTCAAGCAAATGAATTTGAAGTGCTAAATTTGGATGGTAACATTTCATTTGATAAATTTAGTTTAGATGATATCTCTTTAAACGGAGACTTTGTTAAGACAAGTATTGCAGATGTAAAAATCGGCAAAACTTCGCTGGATAAAATGAGCTTTAAAAACGCAGAAATAGCCATGGGTAGTGATAAAATTTATATAGACGATATGCTCATAAGGGCTAGAGATGATTTTAAAAGTATCACTACAAGGTTGCCAAAATTTGGCTTAAGCGACATTAAATTTAAAGGTTATGACACGGAGTTATCACAGTCTGTCTTTGAATTTAACGAGCTAAACACTTTAGTGTCTTTAAAAGATAGTGACGCAAAGATTGTCGCGGATCTTAAAAATTTTAACTCACAAACTAGTGTCATAAAAGTAGCGGGAGAAAAACTACTTAACATTGATAGTCTAAATGCAAATGAGCTTAAATTTGATAATGAAAGACTTGCACTTGGCTCTTTTGACGCCAAAAAAAGCGATCTGTTTTCAAGAGATAAAGTATTTGGCGGACTTGACAAACTTAGTCTTGAAGATATAAGTTTTAATCTTAAAGAAAACATACTTGATGTAAAAAACATAAAAGTGCTTGAGCTATTTTACAACGATGAGATAAGCAAAAACGGTGCAAAAGCAATAAATAATCTTGCTATTTTAAAGAAAACTTCCGCAAAACAGACCGATAAAAAAGCGGCAACAGCAAATAACTATAGCAAAAAACAGTTTGTCGCAAATGTCAAAAATATCGAGATCATAAATGCAAAGTCAAACATCACGCAAGGCTTTCTTCCTTCTGTTCTAACTCATGAGATAGTTCTTAAAAATGCCAAAATAGGCGGCTTTTCAAGCGATCTTTCAAAACCGTTTGATATAAATGCAAGCATTACAAGTGGTGAAAAAGTTGATATAAATTTAAAAGGCAACGCAAGGCTTGAGCCGCTAAAATCAGATCTAAACATAAAGCTTAACAGCAAACTAAAAGAGTTAAATAAGATCTCAAAACACTACATTAACGGCTTTATCGCAGGTGGCAATCTAAGTGTTAATGCAAATGTTAAATTTGATAAAAGCTATCAGATAAATTCACATGTAAATTTGGACGATATTGTTATAAACGATAGTAATAACTTGCAAATTATAAATTTAAAAAATGCAAAAATAAAAAATATAAATTTAAATGAAAATGGAGTAAAGATAGACGGCGTGACGATAAACAGCCCACATCTTCGTGCTCATGTTGATGATAACAAAAGCTTAAATTTAGCGCTTTTGGCAAAAGTTAACAGCCAAAACGAAGCAAAAAAAGAACTTAAAAGTAAAAGTGCCGATAAATTTGGGGTGCAGATACAAGATGTTGCCTTAAATGACATGAGTGTTGATTTTAGCGATGCTAGCCTGGTTTTACCGTTTTTGTTTAAGATAAAAAATTTAAATGCAAAAGTTGACAACATAAGGAAAAACACCATCTCAGAGATAACATCTAGCGGAACTATAGGTAAAGGAGGTAGCGCAAATATCCAAATGAGGATAAACGCGCTAGAGCCTAAAAAATTTAGCGATATTAGCTTGAAATTTAAAGATATCGAGCTAAACGAAGTAACTCCATATAGCGCGACCTTTGTTGGACGTAAGATAGAGGGTGGGGTGCTTGACTTATCGTTGGTATATAATATCGAAGATTCTCAGATGAAAGGTGATAATGGCATACGTATAGACACCATAAAACTTGGAGAAAGTGTGGAGTCATCTAGCGCAGTTAGCTTGCCTTTGCAGCTTGCCATCTCGGTACTTCAAGACTCAAACAACGTAATAAAGCTAAATTTACCTGTCGGAGGTGATCTTGAAAATCCAGAATTTAGTTACGGTGGTATAGTACTGCAAGCCATCATGCAGATATTTACAGATGTTGTGACTTCTCCTTTTAGACTTCTTGGGAATATGCTTGGAGTAGAAAATGCTGATGAGCTAGCCAGTATCGATTTTACGGCAGGTAGCGACGAGATGATGAAGTCTCAGATGAAAAAGATAGATGAATTTAAAAAGATAACCGATGCCAAAAAGGATATAAATTTAATCATTACGCCTTCTTATGATGAAGAAGTGGATAGATACGCAGTCCAAAAGAGGTTGTTTGATAGAGACGTGATGATGGCTTCAAGTAAAACAAATGGTACACAAGACGAAGTCATACGCCAAATGGCCGCCAGACAGTTTAAAAACCAACCGACTAATGCATATGAGGCTTTGGTTAGAGCTAGAAAGATTGATGAAGATACTCTTGATAAGCTAGCCAAAAATAGAGCGCAAAAATTAAAGCAAGCGATGATAGATGTCGGTATATCGGCGGACCAGATAGTGGTTTTAGAAAAGATACAAGCAGTTAAGGCACAAATGGATCTTTATGTGCCGATACCTATGGGTGTAGAAAATAAATAAATCATGACCGGTGTTATCCAGGTCATCACATCCACTCCAAAACTTGTGTTATCTCTTTTGCATAAAAGCATTTTATGCCCTGCGTATCAAGTGGTTTACTGGGTATGATCGCATTTTTAAATTTTTGTCTTTTTGCCTCTTTTAGTCTTTCGTCTATGTTAAAAACATCTCGAATTTCGCCGTTTAAACTAAGTTCACCGATAAATATACTATCTTTGCTTATCGGGCGATTTCTAAAACTTGAGATGATAGCTGCTACGACGGCAAGATCGGCGGCAGTTTCATTTATCTTAACTCCGCCTGAAACATTGATAAAAACGTCATAATGTCCAAGTGGAATTTCAAGTTTGCGTTCAAGCAGAGCCAAAAGCATATCAAGGCGGTTTTTCTCATATCCTGTGGAGCTACGTTTAGGATAGGCGCTTTCGCATACTAGGGCTTGAATTTCCACGCTTAAAGCCCTTGAGCCTTCCATTATGACGGTTATAGCAGAGCCTGACACCGCGTTGCCCCGTGTGAAAAATTTACTTGCAATTTCTGTAGCACAAACAAGACCGTTGGCGCTCATTTCAAAAATTCCAACCTCACTTGTTGAACCAAAACGGTTTTTAAATCCTCTTAGCATTCTTAGCTCTCTTGAGGCGTCTCCTTCAAAATAAAGCACGACGTCAACCATGTGCTCAAGTATCCTAGGACCTGCGATCGAGCCGTCTTTTGTTATATGACCGATGATGAAAACACAAATTTCTTGCTCTTTAGCCAGTCTCATGAGTTCAAATGTTATCTCTCTAACTTGCGAAACTGATCCTGGAGCGGAGCTTACGTTTTGGCTATAAAGTGTCTGGATAGAGTCGACAACTAGCACTTTGTATTCGTTTTTTTTGGCTTCACTTAAGATGGTTTCAAGATTTATCTCTGTGAGTAAAAATAAATTTTTATCCACGGCGTTTAACCTCTGGGCTCTCATTTTGATCTGACTAGCGCTTTCTTCGCCGCTTACATAGAGTGTTTTTTTGCCGTTTTTTGCCAAATTTGAAGAAATTTTTAAAAGAAGGGTTGATTTGCCTATTCCTGGGCTTCCGCCAATTAGCACCAATGAACCTTCTACTACACCTCCTCCAAGCACTAAGTCAAGCTCGGCATCATCTGTGCTAAAGCGCTTGATGTTTTCGATCTCTACTTTATCCATACTAACTGCCTTGCTTGGAGATGATGAAAATTTAGCCAGCTCTTTTGATATTTTTATTTGTGTATCGCTAAGCTCGATAAAGCTATCCCAAGCACCACAGTTTGGGCATTTGCCGATCCATTTTCCTTGTTGATTACCGCAAGCTTGACACTCAAAAACAGTTTTACTTTTAGCCATTTTTTCTTCCTTTAAGCCGTTGTTTTTTATTTTTTATAGAGCCAAGATATATGGCAAACATTGTTATCGCCGCTCCTAGCCACTGAAATTTTGTTATAAATTTATCTAACAAAAACGCATCTATCAAAAGTGCCGCAACGGGTTCGCTTAACAACAAAAGACCTGTAAGCGAAAGTGACAAAAGCGGTACACAGTAGGCTATAAGCCCCCAAGCTACACATTGCATGATAGCACCATATATAAAAACAAGCCCAATTTCTTTAAAATTTTTTGGAAAGAAATTTAGACTGTCTATGATGATGCTTACAGGAAGGAGCGAGATGGCACCGCTGATACTTAAGATAAACATCAACGAAAAGACACTTATCCTTTGAACTTCTTGAGATTTTTTTACAAAAAGCATGGATATCGCCAAACAGCCACCAGAGCCGATACCTGCTATAAACCCCCAGATGGCATTTGTGTTTGAATTTAGCTCAGGATATGCTATAAGAGCTACGCCAAGTGTTGCAAGTATAAGACTTAAAATTCCAAGTGCGCCTTGCTTTTCGTTATATAAAACACATCCTATAAACGAAAGCCAGAAAATTTGCAAGCTATTTAATAATGTGGAAATTCCAGGCCCTACCGCGTATATACTTTCGTGCCATAAGGCTAGATCATAAGCTAGAAAAAACCCTGATAGAGCGGCGTAAAATTTAGCTTTTTTGTTTGTCGGTAAACTTTTATTAAAGTATTTTACTATGGTGTAAAATATCACCGAAGCTATAATTAAGCGCCAAAATGTAACCGCATAAGCCCCAAGTGATACGGTTGAAACGATAATACTTCCAAGTCCGAACAAAACACAACCGACGATAAGCCCAAGAGAGGCGCTTTTGCTATTTAAGTATAAATTCATGTTTTATTTTTGTAAAAATTATCGTAAAGATGGCCCCAAGTGTTATCCCGACACTGTCGGCTAACACGTCAAAAAGACTAAAAAATCGATTTGGCAAGAGGCTTTGGACTAGCTCAATTTGTATGCCGTAAGCCAAAAGTAGCACAAATTTGTACCAAAATTTAAGCTCAAAAGCTAAATTTAAAAGCACATAAAGGACAAAAAAGGCGAGTATGTGATTTGTCTTATCCCAAAACAGCTCATTTACAGTGATTTTTCTTGAAGTTGTAGCTAAAAATTCTACCACAAAAAGCGTTGCAAAAAAGCCAAATTTGTATAGCTTATCCAAAAATTACGTCCATTAAACCATCTAAAAACTCATCTGGGTTAAATTTTACTAAGTCGTTCATGCTCTCACCGACACCGATGTAAAGTATCGGCAGTTCTAGCTCTCTTGCCACGCCAAATAAAGCTCCGCCTTTCGGAGTACCGTCAAGTTTTGTGATGATAACTCCATCAAGCCTAACTATATCGTTAAAAGCCTTTGCTTGAGCGACGCCTGCGTTACCTTGCGTTCCGTCTAGGATTAAAATTTTACGGTGTGGGGCTTTTTCGTATGCTTTGCTTGAAATTCTTACGATCTTGCTAAGTTCGTTTGCTAAATTTGTTTGGTTTTGAAGCCTTCCTGCGGTATCAAGTATTACACGATCGATGTCTTTTGCAAGAGCCGAACTTATCGTATCAAAGGCAACTGCTGAAGGATCATGTCCTTGCTGTGTAGCTACTATAGGCACATCTATTTTTAAAGACCATTGGCGAAGTTGCTCGATAGCTCCTGCTCTAAAAGTATCACAAGCACCTAAAATCACGCTTTTGCCACTTGTTTTGTATAAATTTGCTAGTTTGGCGATGGTTGTGGTTTTGCCTGCACCGTTTACGCCAAAAATAAGATCTACAAACGGCTTATCATCGGCTATTTTACGCTCATTTTCATAGATAAAGTAGCTCGACATTACTCGTTTAAGATCGGCTCTTTTTACATCGTCTTGTGGTGGTAGATAGTAGATTATCTCTTCGATTATCTCATAAGCGACATCGGCTTCTAAAAGCATATCTTCTAGGATGTCTTTTGTAATTTTTTTATCTTTTTTGGCACTATTTATCGCACCAAATGTTCTCTCAAAACCCTTTTTTATAAAATCAAACATTACTCTATCGCCTTTTGTATATCTCTTTCTAACATCTCTTCAGGCACCAAACCTTTATATCCTGATGCGTAGTCGCCGTTTTTGTCAAATAAAGCAGAAGACGGAAGGGCGAAAATACCGCCTATTGCCTTTTCGAATAAATAATTACTTTCGCCAATTGCGATGTCATATTTGATTTGATATTTTTGCGCAAATGCCTTTATCTCATCCTCGTTTTTATCTTCAAGCAAAACAGCGATAACGTTTAGCTCTTTTTTGTATTTTTCACTTAGATTATTTAGATGCGGAATTTCAGCTTTGCACGGTGGACACCAAGTCGCCCAAAATACAAAAAGAGTTGCTTTTTCATTATCTTTTATGTCAAAGCCGTTTTCTCTTTTTTGCAGTGAAAAAATTTCATTGCTTAAGAGTTTTAGATCGATTTTTTCATCGACTTTTACGGCATTTTGTGCGAGTTTACTCTCTGTAGAATTTGTATCAATTTTTGCACTATCTTTGGAACTTTCTTTGTTTTCACAGCCTAATAATAAAAATATAGCTAAAACAGCTACGCTTAAATTTTTAAATTTCATACTACTCCTTCGTTATTTAAAGATAAAATTATACTAAAAATTTTTTAAATTTATCGTCTAAAACGCAACCAAATTGTAAAACCGCTTTTCAAATCAAAGTGGATTTACGCTTAAATGTAAAAGGAAATCTGGTTCTCATTTTAATTAACTCCGTCAATTAGCGTAAATATGTCCTCGCCATCCACCTTTATCGCTTTTCCGCTTAGGCTTAGTTTTATAAAATCATCGCCGACAATCCCAAACTCTCCGTCATAACGTAGATTCACTTTCGGTATGACTAGGATTTGCGCTTTGCCGGTGGCTAGGTTTATACCATCTACCACTATACGACCCATGTTATTGCTTCTGCTTTCAGGGTTTAGAATTTTTACCTTAGTCGGATATGTCTTTACGGCTAAACTTAAAGAGTCGAATGTTTTATTTGAAGCCGCAGCGGTAAGAATATAAATTTTATTATCCTTTATAACCGCGTCGCCTATCTTGCCGGTTACATTCGCGTTGCCGTCAAGTATGACCTTGCCGTTTATGAATTTATCTCCAGCCTGATAGGTCTTATCTTGGATAAGCCCCTTAAAGGCTAGCGCTAAATTGCTAAGGCTTAAGTCGCCTATTTCGGTGCTAAACTCATAAGTCGTCTTAGTCTCTATCTCAGACGCAGTAGCTCCAAGACTGGTATCGTTACTTAAAAGCTCTTTTACCTCCGAACTTCTATTTAGGCTGACTTTTTGGTTATAGCCAAGTGTTATCTCATCTCCATACTCGCCATTTGAATTTATGGGAGTAAATCTAACCTCGCCGCTTGATAGGCGCGCCAGTTTTTCGTTTGGCATGTTTTTCTCCTTGCTTTTTACGGCTCTATAAAGCCGATAATTTTGATTTTAATTTGTAACCGCACGCAGTAAAGCGTGCTAGTTACAAACGCCGCCTTTGCGCCAAACACGATCTTTTCGCCTTGCTTGGCTCCAAATTTAAACAGATCTCTTCTAAGCTCGTCTATCCTGCTTAAAACCCCGCTTTTTTCGCCTACAAGCGTGTTTCTAGCGACTATCACGCTAAAAATCGCATAGTCGCTAATATCGTCGATACTCTCTAACCCGTCAAATACGATATAATCTCCGTTTTGGTCGAGAGCTTCGATACTTGCAAGCTCAAGTAAGCCGAATTCGCTCTTTAGATCTCTTGCCGTTTCATCGATTGAGTTCATATTAGGTTCTCTCTATTTCGGCTCTTATAAAATTTAGCCGATACTAGCGTGCCGTCTGTGTTTAAAAACGGTGCGCTTTTGATCGCCTTTTGCGCCGCTTCATACAGCGTAACGTCCATCTCGTCAAGCTCTACTTTCAAATAAAGCTTTAGCCTAATATATGCAAAATCCTCCGCCGCGAAGTAAGGCGCGTCGCGATCTTTACACGCCTCTAAAGCGTCGTTTATCGCACGTTCGCAAACATCGTCCGTGATCTCATTCGGATTTTTAAGACTTGTTTTTGCCCACTGCGCCAGCTTTTGTTTTGTTAGCGGCTCCACCTTTTTTCTCCTTATCGCCGTCTTTTAAAGCTTGGCTATCCGTAGAGGCTTCGTCATCGCCTAAATTTTGATTTTCTTGGGCGCCCTCTACTTTTTTATCAGAATCGCTCTCTTGATTTTCTTGCGACCCGTCTAAATTACGATCCGAATTTACGCCCGATATCTCGTTTGCCTTTAAATTTTCGACCTCGCCGCTTATATAAAGAAAAGCTGATAACATCTTTTGGTCTATTTGCATTATCCGCAACCCTCTTATTGTGTGTTATTTCAATGGGTCTTTTGCTGTTTGCCTTGTATCACAACAAAGAAAAGCAATTTATATACTTTGAGCCAAAAACTATAGCTAATATCAAACACGATAAATGGAGCTATGCCCAAGGTCTTGTAAATCTTATAAAAGATACCAAAAAAGCCTTTGATTTTAACTCTGATATAGTTAAATTTAGGTCTTTTTTTATTAGATGGGGAGGTGCTTTTTTGTTTTTAGCCTTTTTATGTTTTGCATTTGCTACAGCTCATATATCATACAACTATTTTTCCACAACTTATAGAAAGGAGGTGAAAAATATGGCTGATGACAAACCACCGGTAGAATCTGACGGCAACGATACGACTAAGATG